>JAJYZD010000253.1 GCA_021800315.1 Bacillota bacterium
GATGGCGGGGGCGACGTGTAAGCGTCCTGCCTTATGCCATTCCGCTAAGACTCCCTCCCTCTGCGTAATTAGTGGCCTATGCTAAGGTTTGCTTACGTTGCGAGGAACGGTTATAGCGTTTCGCTCTTGATATCGTACATCAAATATGAGGCAGGGGAGAGGGGCGGGCCGATGCTCTTCCCGGGGTGAACCACTCTAAGGGGCCGCGCTCACCCTGGCACCGTCCGCTATGTCACGGGTGGCGTCCTTGACGATCACCTCGCCAGCCTCGAGCCCGCCGGTTACGGCCACGTTGCCGGTATCGGAAAGGCCCGTGGTGACGTCCGTATATTGCACGCGGCCACCCACCACCGCCATCACTTCCTGCCGGCCGTCCGGCGCCGTGCGCACGGATTCCCGGGGCACCACCAGAACGTTGTTTACAGTGGCCGTGTCAACGGCCACCCGTACCTTGTAGCCCGACTCCAGCCGGGCCGTAACGGGGAGGGTGACGATCACCGGCACCCGGCGCTGGACTTCCCCGAGGGCGGACTGTTTGGTCACGGCCTGCGGATAGATCTCCGCCACCTTGCCCGTGAGAACGGTAGTGCCCAGGGCGGGGGCGGTGACCGTGGCCGTCTGTCCTACCCGTACGTCCGCCATGTCGTCGGTCAAAATGTCCGCCTTGACTTCCAGCCCTTTCGCCCCCGCCACGGTAGCCAGCGGGCTCCCGGGAGCCACCGCCTCGTCTATCTTGGCGGGCAGGTCCAGGACTGTCCCGGCGACGGGACTGGTAATCACCAACTGACCCTCCTCGGCCGCCAGGTCCTGGTACGACTGCTGCAGACTGTCAACCCGGGCCTGTTCCTGTTGCTGCAGGGAGTTTTGTTCCCGCCAGTTCTCCCGGGCGGTGTCCAGGGCGGTCTGCCCCTGCTCCAACTCCTGCCGCGGGTCGGCCCCCGAGGCATACAGCTGCCGGGTGCGGGTGAAGTCTCTCCGGGCCTGCCGATATGCCAACAGTGTGTCTTCCAGGTTGGCTGCGGTGGAGGCCAGGGCAGCCTCGGCCTGCGACAGGCCGGCGGCGGCCTGGGCGGTTTGCGCGTCCAGGTTCTGATCCTGCAGCCTGACCAGGACCTGGCCCTGGGTAACCTGCTGCCCCCTTGCCACGGCGACCTGGACCACCTTTTCCACCGTACCCGCCGTGCCCGTGGTGGCGTCCAGGTCATATTTTTGGACCGGCCGGACGTAGCCGGTGTCCTGCACCGTGCTGGTAATACTCCCCGGCTCCACGGTCACCATCTTCACCGGCGTCCCGCTCCGGTTGAGGACGAGCACGACCGCCCCCGCCGCCAGCAGGAGCCCGACACCTGTGTAGACAACTGTTTTCCGCATCGCGGTTCTTCCCCCCGTCAGTCTTGATCCTTCAATACATCAATCATGTTCAATCCCCCGAGCCTGCGGGTCGCAACCAGGTGGGCGGCCACGACGAAGGCCAGACCGCCCAGGGCGGATATCAGGTAGGTCTGGGGAAAGACGGCCACAGGTATGCTGTAGAGGTCGCTGTTGAGCGACTCTATATAGCCGTAGGCCAGCAGGTAGCCAAAAGGCAGGCCGAGCACAATCCCCGCGAACGATACCAGGATGTTTTCTTTCCACAACAACCGCCCGATCTCTTGCCGGCTGAACCCTATCACCCGCATGGACGCCAGTTCCCGCCTCCGTTCGGCAAAGCCCATGAGGGAAGCGTTGAAGACAATGAAAAACCCCAGGGCCGCCCCGAAAACGGCCAGTATATCGTCAAAATCGACGTAGTAGACCATCAGGCTGCGGAAATTGGCCACCTGCGCCTCCTTGTGGGTGACCGAGGCAACGTCGCCCATCTTGCTCAAGGCCAGGTGGACAACCGCGGCCTTGCCCGGATCCACCTTCAACATGACTCCGGAAATAAGGTTGTCTTCCCCCAGGATGCGGTTGGCCTCGGACAGGGCCATGTACTCCTCGCCGCCGATGTTCTCGTCGGCGATCCCGGTCACCCGCACTACGGCCCGGTGCGGGGAACCCAGCGCCAGGACGGTTTTCAGTTCCACCCGGTCTCCGGGCACCACGCCCAGCTTCTGCGCGGTCAACCGGTCGAGCACTACGCCGTCGTCCGGCAACGAAAGCGGCCGCCCGGTGTCGTCCACCGGCCGCTTCATGGTTCCACCGGGGGCCAGCCCCACCAGGACCTCGTCGCGGGTCCGTCCTCCGAAAGCGACCTTGACCGGAATCTGCAGGATGGGTTCCGCCCGGACCACGCCGTCCAGGCGGGAGATGTTGAGGAATTCGTCTGCGGGTACGGGCGTGGTGAGGCCGACGAAGTAATCATAGCGTTGCTCCGTGAAGAAGTACTTGTCGACCAAATAGTTGATTGAATCGTTCCCGGCTAAAGACATAACCATCAGGCCTACGGCGGCTACGACCCCGAAAAGGGTGGCCGCAAACCGAAGCCGGTTGCGGGCGGTGGTCCGCAGGGTCATCCGCCAGGCCGGACTCAAAGTGCGCCAAAGCCGGGACCAGCCTTCCCAAAAGACGCGGCCGCCGCTGGCGGGCGGTTCGGGGCGCATGGACTCGGCGGGATTGATACCCGCAACGCCCCGCGCGGCGATTATCCCGGCCAGGAGGCCGGCCACGGCGGCGAGCAGGACGCCGTAAAACAGGGCCGCGGCGTTAACCCCGCCGATAACCCCGGGCAGGTTGAAGAGTTGAGCGTACATCTGCGACAGGAGCGAGGCCAGGTAGATCCCCAGAAGGGATCCCAGTACGCCTCCGGCCAGGGAGACCACCAGGGCATAGCCGGCGTAATGCACAACGATCCGCCGGAGGCTTACGCCCAGCGCCTTCATGGTTCCTATCTGCACCCGCTGGCCCTTGATCATCCGCCCCAGCAAAACGAACTGGATCGAAACCGCCATGACCAGGAATATCACGGGCAGCGTTTGGGACATCATCCGCAGCATGGACAACTCGTTGTCCAGGAGGAAGTTGCTCAGTTGATCCTTCCTCGCGTAACTGGTCAGGTTGCCGTATGGCCGGAGGATGTCCTCAACCCGGCGGGCCACGGCCCGGGTATCCGCCCCCGGCGCAAGCATGATCACGACCTGGTTGACCTGCCCGGACAGGTTGAGAATCCGTTGCGCCTGAAAAAGCGGCATCATGACGATGCCGAAGGTTTTGGGGTCGGGCGCCAGGCTGGCGGCATTCTGAATGGCATAGACGAAATCCGGGCTGATGGCCGTACCCACCACGGTAAGGGACACCTTGCGGCCGCCGGCGATTACGGAGATACTGTCCCCAACCCTTATGTCGTTGGCACGGGCGTAGCGTGGATCCAGTAAGACCTCGGTTCGGCCGCCCGGATGCTGATCGAAAAGCCGTCCGCTCCGTAATTCGAGCAGGTTGACATCGTCCGCCGCACCCGCCGGATAGGTGATGACGCGCAAGGTGCCGCTCCGGGTGTTCCCTTTGAGCACCGGCACGTCTTCCTCGATGCGGCCGGCGGCCATGGCCACCCCGGGAACCAGGGCAATCCGCGCGACAACTTCCCCGGGTGCCCGGACAATGTCGAAGAAATAGTCGGCGAACATGGTCCGCCGGTAATAGACATCTTTGGTGCGATCCAGGTTGTAGTAGGCCGTGGCCATGGAAACGTAGGTGGCGACCCCCAGCATCACCAGAGCCATCATGGCGAAGAACTGGGCCTTTTGGTGCCAGATGGTCCGCCACATTTTTTTGCCCAGTACGCTCATCACCATTCAATCCTCTCCGGCGGAACCGGCGTGTCGTTGGTGGTGATTTCAACGATATTGCCGCTACGCATCCGGACGACCCGGTGGCCCATGGCCCCGATGGCGCTGTTGTGGGTGACTATCACCACCGTCGTGCCGGACTCCCGGTTGATCCCGGCGAGTAGCGACAGGACGGCTTTGCCGGTGTGGTAGTCCAGGGCGCCGGTGGGCTCGTCGCAAAGGAGGAGGCTGGGGTTTTTCACCACCGCCCGGGCGATGGCCACCCGCTGCTGCTCGCCGCCGCTCATTTGGGACGGAAAGTTGTCCATCCGCTCGCTCAAACCGACCGCCGCCATAACTTCCGGCACCGGCAGGGGATGGTCCACCAGCCCGGCGGCCAGTTCCACGTTTTCCCCGGCCGTCAGGTCGGGGATGAGGTTGTAGAACTGAAAGACGAAGCCCACCGCTTCGCGTCGGTAACGGGTCAGGCGGGCATCCCCCGCCCGGCTCAGGTCTTCCCCCCGGAAAAAGATCCGGCCGGCCGTGGGCTGGTCCATACCGCCGATGACATTCAGCAGGGTGCTCTTGCCCGAACCGCTGGTCCCAAGGATGACCAGCAACTCCCCTTGCCCGATGTCCAACGATATCCCTTCCAGGGCCCGCACTTCCACGGTGCCCATCGCGTACGTCCTGGCGACCTGGTTTAACCTGATCATCTGACTGTCCGCCATAAGCCTTCCCTCCTGCGGAGTAGCCGTCTATATACGCTTTGTCGGCGGAAAGACTGTAAATCCTTCGCCGAAACTCCATGCCCGGATAAAATACTTTCCCTCCATTCCCGGTATTCAACCACCACCTGCTGAAGCAGGTGAACTGGCTATCGACTGAAAGTCGACTTAAGCCGGAGGAGCAAGCCCCCGACTTCGTGGTACCCGCCCGCAGGGTGGGTCAGGGTAGTTGAGAATTCTTCCGCCCCCCAAAACCCCCGTTTTCCGGGGTACCCGCCCGGAGGGTGGGTCGGGGTCAGAGGAGCCGGGTACCCACCCGAAGGGTGGGTGACTAAAGCTGTCCGCCTGAAAGGCGGAGGTATTAGACCTGGCGGTTGGGTAATAAAAGGACCTGGACGGGCTTTCAGCCTTTTTCCTTTTCGCAAAACCGTCGCTTGGGCAATCGGCGGTTCCACCGCCGGCCGGCATGAGGTTCCGGCGAATTGACGCCGGATTCCGCCCGGGTTGGTATACGGATCGAAAGTAAAGGCCCGCCTACCGG
>JAJYZD010000027.1 GCA_021800315.1 Bacillota bacterium
TGCTCCTCGGATTCGAGATGCCACAGAGATACCGACCATTGTCCAGGGAAGCGCATTATGGATATTCGACGCTACAGCCCATTTTTCATGCCGGGGGGCGCCGCATCAGCGGCATGGGAAACTGCTCCGGGATTGGCCGCCTTCGGAAAACCAACGCGGCCGGGGGACGCCTTTGGAAAAAATCTCTTGCAATGCGTGCCACAATGTGCTACCCTTCTAAGAGGAGGATGGGGGGGCGTGCCCCGTTGGTAATCAACACGATCTTGTGGAACGATGACCGTACATTTCACATCGCTAAACATGGCATTGAGATTCATGAAGTTGAAGAAGCCGTGTACGACGATCCCTACGGCACAACCAAAAAGATGGCATCTTCACAGAGGGATTCCACTCAATACATATATAGATTATTAGGGAGATCAACCAATGGCCGGTACATTGCTTTTTTCTATATCTATCACGGCCGCGGCGTCGCCTACCCAGTTACGGCCCGGGATATGACCGGAGCGGAAAGGAGATCCTACAGTGCCTTCAAACGGTAGAAAGCCGTCCGTACCACAATTTACTTCCATAGAAGAAATGGCGGAGTTCTTCGATCACACGGACAGCGAAGAACTCGCCTGGGAAGATGCCGACGTAAAATATGTCAGGCCCAATATGGTGCACGTGTCGATCAGAATCCCCGCCGAGGACCTCAAAGCCATCAGAAAAAAGGCTGTTGCCATGGGTATAGGGTACACTGCCGCCATAAGAATGCTGTTGCACCAAGCTGTCGCGCAGGAAACCGGTACCGGCCGCCGGCTCTATGTGTCCGGCACCCGGCGCCGGCCTGACGTGCTCCGGGAAGACAACTGCCCTGATCCGGGCATCCGCTCCAGGATCCAAAAGAGAAAAACCAAACCCGATCAATAGTCTCCCGGACAGCCTACCCATCCGCCTATAACATAACCCGCATTAGCCGCCGGCCCGTTTAACCGTACTTCACGTCGCGAAACCCCGCCAGGCGGAAGGTCGTTGTCGATCCCATGAAGTCATAACTCTTAATGTCATCCTCAACCGGATATCCCTCGACGGCCCGGGCCCCCTGCGCCCGGGCATAATCGACCGCGGCCCGTAACAGGTCCGGCGTCACCCCCTGGCGGCGGAGTGTGCGGTCGATCAGAAAGCACACCACCGGCCAGACTGGGACATCGTCTACCCGGGCCAACACTTTCGACCGCTCCAAGGCCGCATAGGTTTCCCGCGGCGCAATTGAACACCAGGCGAGTGGCTCCCCGCCGAGGTAGCCCAGCACGCCGACCGGGGTTCCTTCAGCCACGAACTTTTCAAGCGCCGCCCGACGGCTCGCTTTGGTTGAATTACGAAACTCCGTACTGGTCAGGCGCCACCGCATGCACCAGCACCAGCCGAAGTTACCGTGGTCCACGCCGAACCGGACCAGGTCGGGCCACCGCTCCGGCGAGACCGGCTGGAACTCCAGGACGGGTCTGTCCCCAGTGGCCAACGGCACGCGTTGCCAACTCCTTCCCAATAGCCCCCGGTTCGCATTCCCCAGGCTTGCTCCATGAGCACAGTTGCCTCCCTACGACCGTACCGTCAACCGCCCACTACGGATCCAACCTGCGCGCGGGGCACCGTCTTTTGCTCGCCCGTGGCCAGATCCTTTACCTGGACCGTGCCCTGGGTCATCTCGTTCTCCCCCAGGATCAGCGCCCAGCGGGCGCCGGCGGCCTTGGCGTAGGCCAGGCCGTCCCGCACCCTGCTCTCCGGGTAGAGCGTGGTCCGGACCTGGTTTTCCCGCAGGTCGGCGGCCAGGTTACCCGCCACGGCTAGGGATCCCGGGTCCACCGCGATCACCACGGCCGCCGGTCCGGCGTGGGCGGCGGGCAGGGCTTGAATCCTGTCCAGGGCGGCGTAGAAGCGGTCCAGGCCCAGGGAGATGCCCGTGGCCGGCTTGTTCAGACCGAAGACACCCGTGAGGCTGTCGTAGCGGCCGCCCGAACAGACGCTGCCCATTTCCGGGCATTTGAGGAGGGTGGTTTCGAAGACCGGCCCGGTATAGTAAGCCAGGCCGCGGACGATCGAGATGTCGAAGGTCCAGTTCTCCGCCGGCAGGCCGCTTTCCACCAGCATGCGCCCCATTTCGGCCAGCTCTCCTATCCCCTCCTGCGCGACACCGCTCCCGGCGAAGATATCCCGCAGGGCCGAAAGCCACTGCTCCCGGCCGGAAGCCACCTTGAGCACTTCCAGAATGCGCCCGGCAGCGGGCGCGGACAGGAACTGGCTCTCTTCCAGAGCACTGGTAATGCGGGGCAGTCCCTCTTTTTCCAGCTTGTCCAGGATGCGCAGGACCTCCGGCAGGTGCTCCCCGGCAAACCCGGCCAACTCCGGCAGGCCGTTCAGGATCTTGCGGTTGTTGATTCTCACCAGGTACTCCCGGATGTTCAGGCGTTCAAAGACGCGGCCCATCAGGCGGACCAGTTCGGCATCGGCCACCGGTGACCTGGTCCCCACAATGTCGGCGTCGCACTGGATGAACTCGCGGTAGCGGCCGGCCTGGGGTCTCTCGCCCCGCCAGACCGGCCCGGCCTGGTATCTCTTGAACAGCCGGGGCAGGTTCGGGTTGGCCGCCACCACCCGGGAAAGCGGCACCGTCAGGTCGAAGCGCAAACCCTTCTTCGTGCCGTCGCCCTCTTCCTTGCTGCCCTGCACGTTGTAGATGATGACGTCCAGAGTCTCCCGGTCCTTGGCCAGGATGTCCCAGCGTTCCACGGCCGGCGTCTCCAGGGGCACGAAGCCGAATAGCTCGCACGTTTCCCGGAATACCCGGACAATCTCCTGTCTTACCGCGGCCTCCCCGGGCAGATAGTCCCGGAAGCCGCTCAATGTCACCGGTTTTATGTAACATACCCCCAAAATCAGTCTTCCAGTTCCAGGTTTTCCTCTCCGGCTATTTCCATGCGCAGGATATCGTCCAAAAACCTCTTGTAGCGGGTCACGTGAGTGTTGCCGACCCGGTAGGATTCCGCCGCCCGCTCCAGGCTCCGCCCCATCTCCTCGTATTTCTTGTAAAACGAGTTGAACGACCGTTCCAGTCCGGACAGACCTTTTTGCAACTCCCTGGCCTTTTTGACCATCTCCAGGTTGCGCACGCCCAGCACCACCACCTGGAGAAAGGCGTAAAAGGTGTTGGGGCTGACCGGGATGACGCCGCTGGCCTGGGCGAACTCGAAGATGGCCGACGGTTCGCCGAGATGGTTTTCCATGGCTATGGTCTCGTAGTAGATGGCTTCCGAAGGAATGAACATCAGGGCGAATTCGGTGGTCCCCAGGTCGGGCCGGATGTATTTGGTCCGGATGCTGTTGATCTGCACCCTCAGCGCCCCCTCGTACTCCTTCCAACAGAGGCTGCGCTCCCCGTCGTCGCCGGCCTCCAGGTAGCGCCGGTAGGCGTCGCGGGGAAATTTGGCGTCGATGGGCACCACGGTGTCCTTCAGGATGACCGCGGCATCCACCTTCTCCCGCCCGTTAACCGCGTACTGGCGCTGCCAGATCCCCCGGGGCAGGATCCGCTCCAGCATCTCCTCGAGAATGACCTCCCCGTAAGCGCCGCGCAGCCGGGGAGCCTGGAGGATGTCCTTCAGGGACTGGCCCAGCTTCTGGGCCTCCTCCTGTTGCTGGACCATCTTCCGCACCGTCTCCCCCAGTTGGTTGATGGTGCGCAGGGTGGCCACGGCGTTGCCGGCGATCAGGTCCTTGGAGCGCTCCACCTCGCTGCGCGTACACTCGAGCTGGGTGCGCAACCCTTCTTGAAAAGAGGCCAGTTGCTCCTTTACCGCGGCGTCCACCCGGCGGGGCAGTTCGTCGGCCCGGCGTTTGAGGAAATACCAGATAAAGAGGAGCGCAGCCAGAAACAACAGGCTTACGATGACGGATGGCACCGGTACCTCCCCCTTTCCCCCGGTCCCTTGTGGTATAATCATCTCATCCGTAAAAAGGTGGTTGACCGCTTGGAGACAGACAGGAAAGTTCAGACCGCGCCCCCCGTCACAACCCGGGACGGGCACCGGGTTATGGTCACGGCCACCGCGTCCACCCCGGTCGAAGCCTCCCAGGCGGTGCGACTGGGAGCCGAAGGCATCGGTCTTTTCACCTGCGAAGCCCTTTACCGGGAAAAGATGCGCCCGCCCACCGAAGAAGAACTCCTGGCCGTTTACCGTCCCCTGGCCGAAGTCCCGGGCACCCGGCCGGCCGTCATCCGGCTGCCCGACCTGGACTGGCAGGAGTGGCCGGATCACGGGCGGGAAAAAAATCCGGCCCTGGGTCGCCGCGGTATCAGACTGGCCCTGGCCGTTCCCGGCTTGCTGCGGCCCCAACTGCGGGCCGTCCTGCGGGCCGGGGCCGCGCGTCCGGTGCGTCTGGCCCTGCCGTTCGTCAGTTCCGTCAACGAGGTCCTGAGGGTCAAACAACTCCTGTCCGAACTGGCGGAAGAACTCGCCGGCACGTTAGTTGCCGTCCCGTACGTCGGCCTGATGGCCGACCTGCCGGCGGTGGCGGCCGCGATCGACATCATGGCCTGCGAAACCAGTTTTTTTCACGTGGGTGACAACCTGATCAAGTACCTGATGGGTACGGACGACGGGAACGGACCCGACCTCTTCGACGCCGCCTTTCTCCAGCAGTGCCGGATTTTGATCGAAAACGCGCACAGCCGGCACAAAAAGGTGGCCGTCAGCGCGGGCATAGTCCGCGAAGACGCCGCGGTGCCCGTGCTGATCGGCCTGGGCTTCGACGAATTAACCGTACCGGCCGGGTCAGTCGCGCCAACCAGGCAACTGGTGCAACAAACCCATTATGCCGCATCCCGCCTGATCGCGGCCAAAACCCTGTCCTTCCGGGACCCCCGGGAAGCCCGGGCCTATGCCGCGGACGCGCTGGCCAAGGGCCGCGTCTAGCGCCCTACTTGACGAGGGTCACCGGACACTTGACCAGATGGATAACCTGGTGGCTCACGCTGCCCAGGATCAAGCCCTTCAGGTCGCCCATGCCCCTGGTCCCCATGACGATCTGGTCGAAACCGTGGTTTTCGGCGTACCTGGCGATCGATTCGCCCGGATCTCCGTAGACGGTGGCCTTTTCCACCGGCCGACCCGTAAAAACGGCGGCGGCCCGGGCCAGGGACTCTTCCGCGAACTGCTTGAGGTCATCGTCCATCTGGGGCATGGGCAACTCGGCAAAAAACTTCAGGTACCTCTCCACCGGAATAATGACCTGCAGCAGGGTAATCTGCGCCCCGGGCATAAGGGCGGCGAAGGCCGCGGCCCTCTGCGCGTTTTCCGAACCGTCGACCGCCACCAGCACTTTGGTCAAAACACCGCACCCCCTGCCTAGTATTTCGGCCGGCCGGGACAAAATTCCTTTTTAACACAAAAAAAAGGGGCCTCGCGCGGCCCCTAGATTACACCTTTTTCCAGATGGGCGACGGCCCATATTATGCTCGTCACCATTTCTCCCACGTTTTCTTCCAGCATATGCCGGGAGTTCAGGCTGTAGGGGAATGAGCGGTCGGAGCGCAGGTGGACGCGCAGGTGCAGTCTGGACCGGTCGTCGGCCTTGAAAGCTTCCCTGACCCCGACCACCCCCCGGTGCCTGGCCATTACCTGTCGCTCCACCTCGGGCAGAACCCGTTCCACCTTTTCGTCGAACACAACTCCATGAGACATGTTGGCCCCCTTTCCGGTCCCGGCGCGGTTATCCGCCTTCCGGCACCCCGTTGCTACAGAATATCGTACCACCTGGTACGTAAGGACTGAATGAAAATTACGCCAGTAGTCGCTATTGCAAACCGAAACCTTTTCCGGGCCGTCCCAGCGGCAGGACCCGGGCCGCCCGGGCAACTGGCCCCGCCGGAGGTTTTGCCGGGCCGCCCAACGAATGACGACTGGCTCCGTTGAGCGGCGTCCGGCCGGCTTTTATGCGTCATATTACCCCCCCAAGGGTCATTGTGTTATACTAAATAAAAAATAAATGGTGCCTGGGCCCCGCGCGGCAGGGAATTGAGACATAGTATAGAATATATATGTATCTTGCATAAACAAAAGGTGGAGGAGGTGCCAAAACCCCCATGCGTTCGCATGCGGGTTTTACCATGGGAAAAATATTGACCCTGTCCGTTATCAAGGCCGATGTCGGCGGTTTCGTAGGACACTCGGACGTCCATCCCGCCCTGTTGGAAAAGGCCAAGAGTTGCCTTTCGGCCAGTTCCATTCTCACCGATTTTCACGTGTCGCATGTCGGTGATGATATAAACCTTATCATGACTCACTACGGCGGCCGTAACAACGGTGAAATCCACCACCTGGCCTGGGACACCTTCATCGCCTGCACGGAGGTGGCCAAGAGCCTGAAGCTATACGGGGCCGGCCAGGACCTCCTGTCCGACTCGTTCTCCGGCAATATGAGGGGCATGGGACCCGGCGTGGCCGAAATGGAGTTCGAAGAGAGACCCAGCGAACCGGTTATCGTTTTCATGGCGGACAAGACCGAACCCGGGGCCTGGAACCTGCCCGTGTACAAGATGTTCGCCGATCCCTTCAACACCATCGGCCTGGTGATCGACCCCAAGGCCCACTGCGGCTTCAACTTCGAGGTCCGGGACCTCATCGAAAACAAGAAGGTCACCTTCGCCGCGCCGGAAGAACTGTACGACCTGCTGGTCTTCATCGGGGCGCCGGGACGCTACTGCGTCAAGGCGGTCTTCCACAAGCAGACCGGTGAAATAGCGGCCGTCTCCAGCACCCAGCGTCTCAACCTGATGGCCGGGCGCTACGTGGGCAAAGACGATCCGGTTCTGATCGTCCGCTGCCAAAGCGGCCTCCCGGCCGTGGGTGAAGTTCTGGAGCCCTTCGCCAATCCCCACCTCGTCTCGGGCTGGATGCGCGGTTCCCACACCGGCCCGCTGATGCCGGTGCCGGTGGCCCAGGCCACCCCGGCCCGCTTCGACGGCCCGCCCAGGGTGGTGGCGCTCGGTTTCCAGATGTGCAACGGCAAACTGGTCGGGCCCCAGGACTTCTTCGCCGATCCCTCCTTCGACAACGCGCGCCGGAAGGCTCTCGACGTCGCCGACTACATGCGCACCCTCGGCCCCTTCGAGCCCCACCGGCTGCACTTGGAGGAGATGGAGTACACCACCTTGCCGGACGTGATGCACCGCTTAAAGGACCGCTTCGTCAAACTGAGCTAGAACACCCGGGGGGGGGCTGATAAAGCCCCCCCCCGTTCAATCCCGGAGAACTGGTATCCGAAGGTGGATCGCTGGTGTTGCGACTGCCACCACTTACAGTAGTCGTCCAGGATCTGGCACTGCCCATTGCCCGGAGCACCTTCCAACTCGCTTACGTTGCCGGCCTGGGACAGGGCCGCGTCCACGGTCGAGGCGGTGTTCAGGAACCACCGGGGGGAAGTGGTGGGCGGGATGGAGGCGGTCCGCCGGTCTTGAGACCCTGACCGCCCCAGAGGCCGCCGGTTCAACCGGCGGCCTTCGCCAATTCCTATCGTCTGTTCTGGGCGAAACAGTCGCGGCAATATACCGGACGGTCCCCGCGGGGCTGGAACGGCACCTGCGTCTGACATCCGCACGAAGCGCAGACCACCGGGAACATCTCCCGCTCCGACCGGCTGTACCCGCCGCTGTACCCGCCGCGATCGCGGGTATTCTGCTTCCTGGCGGACCGGCACTCGGGGCAACGGCCCGGGTTGTTCTGGAACCCCTTCTCGGCGAAGAACTCCTGCTCCGCCACCGAGAAAACGAAATCCCTCCCACAATCACGACAGGTCAACATTTTGTCTTCGAACACAAACAAACCTCCTTCTTCTTATTGCCCGGCAAGTCGGGGAAAAAGCACGGCCTGATCCCCGCTACCTGGAGGCAATCGCGATGGAGGCTTTGCTTGATCCTGAATTTGGGGCAGTTTTAGAAATACGCCGCAACCGGAACCGGTTACCGGTCCGCCCGGAACGCAATCCGGTCCACCGGCCTACCAACCGTGGGCCTATTATACACCGAAGGCAATGGCAATACAACTACTTAATTGGGCAATCACCAGGATTTACCCGACACAAAGCCTCAATTTGCGACACCGGAGTCCCTGACATTCCGGCGCCGGCCGGCGCGTTTCTGCGCCAACACAGCCTTCTCCCGGGGCGGCACCGGCAAAAGAACGGAAAGAACCAGCCCCGGCAAGGGAAATGACGGTATGATGCGGATGGTGGCCGCCAGGCCCGGTCCGCTGACCAGGACCGTAAGACAACCGCCTGGCGGGAACCAACCGGCAATTCTCTTCGCCGGGGCGGACAGAAGCCGGGGGCCTGTTGTATAATAGACCTGATGGGCAGGGACGGACGGGGGGAATGCTGGTGGAGCAGCCCGTTGCCGGGAACAGACGGGAAACCGGTATCCTTCCCCTGGCGGCGGCCTTTTTGCGGCTCGGCCTGTCCTCCTTCAGCCTCGCCGTGCTCAACGAGGCCAGGCGGCAATTCGTGGAGCGGCGCGGCTGGCTCACGCTCGAAGAGTACCTGGACGGGGTGGCCATGGCCCAACTCCTGCCGGGGGCTCCGGCCCTTAACCTGGTCAGTTGGCTCGGCCACCGCCTGCGCGGTCCGGCCGGGTCGTTCACCGCGGCGGTATCTTTTCTCCTGCCCGGCTTCACCGCCATGGTCGGACTCACCGAACTTTACCTGGCGTACGGCACCCTCACCGTGGTCCGGTCCGTGCTCCTGGGCATGGGCGCCCTGGTGACCGGACTGTTGACCGACACCATTATCAACCTCTGGCTGGACGGTATCAACACCCCGTCCCTGGTGCTACTGGCCGTTTTCGGTTTTGCCGCCGTATCCTGGTCCGGGACCGCCGTCGTCCTGAGTCTGGCGGCGGCCGTAGCCGCCAGCACCTTTCTGACCTTTCTGTCCCGCCGGTGGCCGGCCTGGAGCCGGTACCTCGACCGTCCTTTCCGGCCGGAGCGGACACCGGCCGCCCGGAAAGGTCCGCCGGACGGGGCCTTCGACTGGCACGGCCTCGCGCACAGCCTCCTCTGGCTCGGCCTCCTCCTGGGCGTTGATCTCTGGCTGACGTCCCGGGTTCAGTTGTACCGCCAACTGGGTCTCAGCCTCTTCCGCATCGGGGCCCTCACCTTCGGCACCGGCTATGCCATGCTGCCTTTCATCAGGGCGACGGTGGTCGCCCGCTACCACTGGCTCTCCGGCCCGCAATTCAACACCGCCCTGGCTTTTTCCCTCATGACCCCGGGACCGGTCACCATCATCTCCGCCTTTATCGGCATGAAAACCGCCGGTCTGTCCGGCGCGGCGCTCGCCGCCGCCAACACCTACCTGCCGTCCTTCGGCCTGGTTAACCTCATGGCTTCCCTGTACCGGTACATCCAGCGCGTGGAATGGCTGCGAACCGTCATCAAGGGCATGGTCGCCGTCTTCGTCGGCAGCCTGGGCTCCATTATAATCGGGCTGGCGGGATCATCCCTGCATGGGCCGGACACCTGGGCCCTGGCCGCGGGAGCCTTTTTGGCCCGCCGCTTCACCAAGTGGGACACCGTATGGATCATCCTGGCCGGCGCGTCCGTGTCCGCCCTCTGGTTCGGCCTGGCGCGGCCGTGGGGCTAATCCTCCCCGGCGGCCGGCAGGGTGAAGCTGAAGGTGGAACCAAGCCCCAACTCGCTCTGAACGGCGACGGTACCCCCGTGCGCCTCCACGATGTGCTTTACTATGGCCAGGCCCAGGCCGGTCCCGCCGAGGGAACGGGAACGCGATTTCTCCACCCGGTGGAACCGCTCCCAGATATGGGGCAGTTCTTCGGCCGGAATGCCGGGACCGTTGTCCCGCACGCTGATTCCGATGCGGTCGGGCCCGCTCCGGGCCGCCACCAGTTCGATCGAGCCGCCGGGCCGCGAAAAGCGGACCGCGTTGCCCACCAGATTGATCAATACCTGCTCGATGCGGTCCTCGTTACCTAAAACCGGAGGCAGGTCCGCGGGTACGGCCTGTTGCACGCGCAGTCCCGCCTCCCGGATCTGCAGTCCCAGTTTGACCAGGACGCGGGAAAAAAGATCGGCCACATCGACCAGGTTGATCTCCCACCCGGTCTGACCCCTTTCCAGGACGGCCAGGTCCAGAAGGTCGTGGATCAACCGGTTCAAACGCAGGGTTTCCCGGTGCATCAGACCGAGATGTTCCACCCGGCCGGGCCCCTCTTCCAGCATCCCGTCCTGCATGGCCTCGATGAAGCCCTGGATGGAGGTCAGCGGGGTGCGCAGTTCGTGGGACACGTTGGCGACGAAATCCCGGCGCAGGTTCTCCAGTTGGCGCAGTTCGGTAATATCCTCCAGCACACCCACCGCACCGAAGGTCTGCCCGTCGCGGCCCTCCAGGGGAGCCACCTTGGCCAGCAGGAAAGTTTTCCCGTCGTCCGGCGAAAACTCCGCCGATCGCCTTGTCCCCGTCGCCAGCACCGCGCCGAAAAGGCCGGTCAGAGGCTCGGTCAGAACCGCGGCCCCGGCTCCCAGGGTGCGTACGCTGGCCGGATTGCCCAGGATCACCCGGCCGTCGCGGTCCACGGCCAGGACACCTTCGCCCATGTTGTCCAGGATGTTTTCCAGCTTGGATTTTTCCTGTTTCAGGGCCGTTACCGTCTCTTCCAGGGCCACCGCGAGTTTGTTGAAATTTTCCGCCAGCTGGCCCACCTCGTCCCGCGAGGCCACCGGCAACTGCCGCGAGTAGTCGCCCCGGGCCATCTCCATGGTCAGCCGGTTCATCTGGGCCAGGGGACGGGCGATGGAGCGGGAGAGGAGGAAACTGGCAACGGCGGCCAGGACCACCGCGATGGCGGCCGCGTAATCAATCAGCCTGTGCACCGCCGACAGGGAGGCGTTGACGTCGGCCAGCGGGGTAAACAGCAGTACGGCCCCGGTCACCCGGCCCCGGTATTCCACCGGTACACCCACCGTAATGGCGTTTTGGTCGAGGACCGGGTTGCGTTCACGCCTGACCACCACCTGGCCGCGCAGGAGGCTGGCCCGGTCGGCCGGATCCAGCCTGGCGTGTCCGTGCCGGCCCCCGGAAGCCTCCTCCAGGTCGGCGAGGGTCAATATCCGGGCGGGACCGCTGCGGGTGAGGGTGAACGTGCGCAAGAAAGAGCCGGCTCCCCCCGTTGTTTCCTCATGTAAAAAGGGTGCCACCCGGGTGGCCAGTTGCCGCCCGTGGGTCAAAAGCTGTTTTTCCTTGGCTTCGAAATAATAGTTGGTGTAGAAGCGGGACATGGCCACGCCCACCGCCAGCAGGGTGATCAGGGTCACCAGGAGGTAGGAGACAAGCAACCGGGTAAAGAGATTTGTTCGCAAAGAGCCTGCCCCCCTATTGCGAAACCTCGAACTTGTCGCAGGTTCCTTTTATTAAGACCCCGCCACTCAGTTTACCAGTTCATCGGCCACGTCTGCCTTCAGCGGGCCTTCGGCGATCCACACGGCAAAGTTCGGCACCTCCGCCGGCCAAAACACGGGCCAGCGCCCCCGGGCTCTACCCTCACAGCTTGCGCGAACTCAACCAGTCATATTTGTCCACTTTCCAGGGCTCGTCCAGCCGGATATGGCAGCCCTGGATCAATCCGTTCAGAGCCCAAACCTTTCTCTGGGCAGACAAACCGTAAGTTTATCTTCCTATTACTTCCCGACTCGGATTCTTACTTTTTGTTGATCGACTACGATAATGTTCCCGCGAATCTGATCCTCTGAAAGAACGCTAATGGCTTTAAGTAAAATCTCGTTGACACCTTGTATCGATATGTCAATGGGAAGCCTGAGAAGGATAATGCCAGCGTGGGCTTGAGAACTCCTATAGACCATGCCGACAAACCCAACATCACCGGTAACTATTGTAGCATCTGCCTTGTAAGCATAGGCAAATATCTCATCATCGCGGGCGCCCCGCAGCCCAATGTCCCTTACATCAAGGGCATCATAACCAAGAGACCTTAGCAATGGTGCAGTCGAACGAGGCGGATCTTCGTCAATCAAAAGGCCGATGCTCATAGAATCGCTTTGACCTGCTCATCGCTTGCTATTTGTGCTGCATAGCGAAGAGCAGCCAAGATTTGGTCTTGAGTCAAATCGTATTCTCTTTTTATCTCCGCATAACTGGCTCCACCGGCCAATTTACCTAATATCAGATCGACCGGAACCCTTGTTCCAGACAGCACGGGTTTTCCGCCCCTAATACCCGGATCTATTGTAATACCTGGCATAATTTCTTTCATTCTACTTTCCCCCTAACACAGGAACCATAAATCTTAGAACCCCTAAGAGCACCATATTCTCGCCAAAGAAAAATCGTATACACTAGAGTTAATGCCGCTATTTCCGCCCGTTGAGTCAGTGCGCTTGGCACCTCTGATTTTGCTTCAGACACACTTGCCAGCATAAGTAAAAACAGTCGTTTGCATACATGCTATTACGACGTCAGCGAGATGTCAACGATATATCATGGGCCCCCGGTAATCCACATGGCCGGGTCAACCTTAGCCGGCCTACCACGTACGCCAACACCCGGACTCCACCCGCCCTGCTAACGCGAACTCAGCCACGCATACCTGCCGACCTTGCCCAACATCGATTCCCAAAGAGAGTTGTTGCCGCTGGAAATTGCCGAGACAAAGATCAAACTCGCAAGAGCCAATAAGAAGCCGGCTTATGCGGAGAAGGGCTTAAAGAAGGCTTACGACGCGAACCTCTGATATCAATTGACAAAACCCGTCCCTGGTTCTCTTACCGCCCCTTGCCCCATAAAGCCGGGCAGAGAATGAGATCACTATTGACAATAGATCCTTTACCAATTCACGCCGACTATCATCCGGCTCCTTTTCCGCAATTACACTTATTTCCATGCGGCAGTACCGAAGATGACTCTCGGTATATAAATAGCCGAATCCGGCCAGCCTGTCGGGGTATTCGATCAGGAGTTTCGTGTATCCGCCCCTTTCAGGCAGCTTGAGAACTTTCGCCAATCCCCGGCGCTGTTAATTTAGTCAGCCACCCACGTCCGAAACCTCGTGCCCAACAGTAAATCCCTTATCCTTGGCGAATTGGCGCAACCGCAGCATCTGCCGTTCCAAATTGCCGGAATCAGCTTGCTTCTTTGTGGATGCACGCGCACATAAAGTGGCACTTTTCCCCTCTTGCCCGAATATTTCTCCGGAACTCAAAAGCCGTGCCACTTCGTCCGTGGAATATCTGCGTTGCCCGCCTGGAAGCCGTCCGGGCTTTATTAAGCCTCTCTTTTCATAATTCCGCAGACTGTTCGCATGTACTCCAAGCTTTTTTGCCGCCTGGGCAATGGTCAATAATCCCATGGTATTATGATATCAGTTTTGGGGTGGTTTGTCAATCTTTATTAAGACAAAAGCAACTGCTGCGTACCTCCTCGATACGTAATGAGCCACATAGTCGTTCAGGTTGGCTACCTCGTTCCAAAGGTCCTTGTTTGTGGCTTGAGTACGGACCGGTGCTGGTAAATGGCAGGCCCACGGCGAATCAGGGTGACGGAGACACCGGATCCTCACCGGCGATTTGGAAAACTATTGCGAAACCTCGAACTTGTACCCCTTGCCCCAGACCGTCTTGAGGTAGGACCGTCCACCGTCCGTCTTCAGCTTCTCGCGCAGCCGCCGGACGTGCGTGTCCACCGTACGCCCGTCTCCCGTATAGCTGTAATCCCATACTTTTTCCAGCAGTTCGTCCCGGGTGAAAACCCGGCGCGGACGGGAGGCCAGAAACCACAGCAGTTCAAACTCTTTGGGTGCCAGGGCGACCTCGCGGCCGGAAACCTCCACCCGGTTGGCCCGATAATCGATAACCAGTTCGGGATAAATAAGGACCTGGGAACGCCCCGCGCCGCCGCTTTCCGTGCGCCTCAGCACCGCCTTGACCCGGGCCACCAGTTCCCGGGGGGAGAAGGGTTTGGCCACGTAGTCGTCCGCTCCCAGTTCCAAACCCAGCACCCGGTCGAATTCGTCACCTTTGGCCGTCAGCATGATGACCGGCAGGTTGGAGAACGTCCGGATCTCCCGGCAGACGGCCCAGCCGTCCAGGCCGGGCAGCATGAGGTCGAGAAGAACCAGGCGGACGTTGCCGGCCCGGACTCTCTCCAGGGCCTGCCGGCCGTCGCGGGCCACCTCCACCAGGAATCCCTCGTTCTCCAGGTACATCCGTACCAGCTCGAGCACGGCCTCTTCGTCATCCACGACCAGTAAGCTGTCCACGGGCGTCCCCCCTCTTCGCTGCCGGGCCCCGCCTGGATTACGTTCCGTCGCCGGGTTCGGCCGGCCGGTCACCGCAGCGGTGCCTTTCCTTGCCGGCCGCCTGCAGCTTGTTCCACTGCTCGGGTGTGAGGATGGTCTGCAGTTTCTGCCGGGCCGCAAGGCCGTTATTCTTCATCCGGGCGCGCAGATCCTGCAATTCTTTGACTTTGACGTCCACCGCCGCCTGGTCGACGTTCTTTTGCAGCCTGAGCTGGCTCAAGGCAAACTTGGCATCCATCATCTGGATCTTCAGTTTCCGGTTCTGATTGTAGGTGTGTTTCTCGAGATCCCTTATCTGCGCCAACTGCTGATCGCTCAACCCCAGGAACATCAGCGGGCCGTGCCCGGCCGCCACGGGGCCGGGCCCCGCCAGGACCGCCGCCGGCACCGCTCCGAAGACCAGGGCCGCCGTCAAAACCAGGATCGCAGCCCTTTTCAGTTTCCTCATATCTGACACCTCCGGGTATTTTAAGCGGGCGGACCTTTCCGCCCCCGGCTTAGTATGCCCGGAGTGCCCAAGTCTATTTGGCGTATATCTATTTTTGAGTATACAGGGCATATATTGCCATGTTGTTAACAAATGATGACCAAAGAGAAAACTCCGCCCAGCCGGCCCACAGCTTTCTCCGGCCTGCGGCCGGCTCACGCCCCCCGCAGCTATAATGGACCCCAGAAATCGGACAAAAAAAGGAGGGGGTCCTAAGCAACGATGGGGATCAGGAGGAGGTACCCGGGGGACTTCAAGGTCGAGGTGGTCCTGGAAATTCTCAAGGAAGAAAAAAATATTAGCCAGTTATCGAGTGAGTACGGCATTCACCAGAGCCAGTTCATCCGCTGGCGGCAGCAGGCTATCCATGGTCTCCCGGAGGTCCTGTCAGATCAGAAGAGGGCAATAACACCGATGAAGGCGCAGTACGGGGACAAGCTCCAGGAGTTGTATGCCGAGGTAGGGCGTTTGACGACTGAGTTGACCTGGTTGAAAAAAATCTGGCCGATTCCTTGGCATGTCTCATTTGGGCACAAAAATTGGTTGACAGATCCGCGCATGTTATAGATAGTCTTGTGTCTCTTGCTATTCTAGGCAAAATTCCAATTTATCCGGGGAGTATCCTCTCTTCCTTGTATCAGCATATCAGAGCATGGTGGGAGTGGTACCGCTCTGCCAGGGTTGGCGCCGGTCGTCTCCGGCCTCACGACGGGAGCCTGCAACCGGCCCCGAAAGACGAAAGCGGCGCGTTCCCCCGGGGCAACGCGCCACCCCCATGCTGCCCAATTAACCCGCTTTCAGATCACCAGGCCGCCGTCGACACTCAGGACCGCGCCATTGACGAAGGAAGCTTCGTCGGAAGCCAGGAACAGGTATGCGTAGGCGATATCCCGGGGCTGTCCGAGCCTGCCGGGGGAGTTTTTTGTTTTACTCCGTTGAGCACCTTTTCGGGTACAACGGCCGTCATGTTGGTGGCCACGAAGCCGGGAGCCACGGCATTTACCGTTATGCCCCGCGGACCCGGCTCCCGGGCCCACACCTTGGTCAGGCCGATGATCGCGGACTTCGAGGCCACATAGTTGCTCTGCCCCATGTTGCCGTAGATGCCCACCACGGAAGCCGCGTTGATGACGCGGCCGAAATGGTTGTCAATCATCGCAGGGACCATGGCCCTGGTACAGTTGAAGGTCCCGGTAAGGTTGACGTCAATGACCCGGTCCCAGTCCTGTTTGGCCAGTTTGGTCAAAAAGCCGTCGCTGACGATGCCGGCGTTGTTGACCAGGATGTCGATCCGGCCGTACCTGGCCATGGTCTCTTCCCCGGCCTGCCGGACTTGTTCCTCGTTCGTGACGTCCAAGGGCAGGAACATGGCCCCGCCACCGGCCGCCCTGATTCCCTCCCCGGCTTTGCGTCCGGCTTCGTGGTTGCAGCTTGATACGACGACCCTGGCTCCTTCCCGACCGAACAAGAGGGCTGTTTCCAGGCCGATGCCGCTGCTCCCGCCGGTGATGACGGCTACCCGGTCCTTCAGTCTGATGGCTCACACCTCTTTCGATCAGTTGACCGCCGAGCCATTGTTCCTGGCGTTTTCCTTTTTTTCCGGCCCTTTTTTCTCCCCGGGGAGGGACCTGTCCGCCAACCAGCGGGCGATGGCCGGGGCGACCTTCTTCTGGGACGAGGAACTGACGAAGATGCCGATGTGGCCGCCGGAGAAGTGGATCACTTCCTTGTCCGTGCTGGCTACCAGGTCGTTCAGCGGCCGGCTGGAGGAAGGCGGCACCAGATGGTCCTGCTCGGCGAACACGTTGAGGAGCGGCATGTCGATGTTTTTCAGGTTGACCGTCCGGCCTCCCAGTTCCATCTTGTTCTGGACCAGCAGGTTTTCCTGGAAGAGGTCCTTGACGAATTTGCGGAAGGCTTCACCGGCCTGTCCCGGGCTATCGAAAATCCACTTTTCCATGGAGAGGAAGTCTCTGACCGCGTCCGGATTGTCCAGGTTGTCAATCATGCTCACATATTTATCCATGGTCAGCTGAAAAGGCTTGAGCATGAGGAAGCCGATATTCATAAACTCACCAGGGATTACGCCGAAAACGTCAACCAGGTTATCGACATTGAGATACTTGCTCCAGGTGTAGAGGAGGCCGTCATCCGTAGCGAAATCGACGGGTGTGACCATCGTCACCAGGTTCTTTATTTTTTGCGGATAAAGAGCTGTGTATATAACGCTGAAAGTGCCGCCCTGACAGACGCCGAGCAGGTTTACCTTATCGAGTCCGTTAGCTTTCCGTATCGTATCCACCGCATCGTTAAAATATCCGTCAATATAGTCTTCCATGCTCAGATACTTGTCGGATTGGTCGGGATATCCCCAATCTATAATATAAACATCCAGTCCTTGTTCCAGGAATGTGCGGATAACGCTCCGCTCTTGCTGTAGATCCATCATGTACTGACGGTTGACCAAGGCATAGACAATAAGCAGGGGTATGGCAACCGGGTTGGAGACAATCGGCTTGTAATGGAATAGGCGTATTTTATCCTGCTGGAAGACAAGTTCCTTGGGGGTAAGGTCAACATCAACATCCTTCATGGAGATCATGGTGCCGATGCCTTGCAGTATTTTCTTCTGCATATTCAACACTTCGTCCATCCAGTACTGTGACTTGACCGCTTCTGCGTCCAGAGTCAAATTAGCCAACCTCCTTGCCATTGAGCTTTTCTTCCATGCGGTTTATGCGGTCCAGCAGTTCCTCGATTTTGCGCGAATCGCTGCGATGGGCGTTCTTGAGTGCGTTGATTGATCTGTAGACGCTGTCCATGTCCTTCTGAGTAGGTACCGACCACAGACTTATGACATTGGCCAGTATGTCATCGAACCTCTTTTTGAGCCTGGCTCCGGCATCCACCATTTCCGCGAGCATCCGTCCGAAGGATTCGGTCTTGAACAGCTGAAGATAGGTGTCTTCGTTGTTTTTCCACCACAACTCGTAAAACTCCTTGAAGGAAGCCGGAGTTTTGCCCTGGGAACGGAGTTCGTCCATCTTTTGGGACAAACCTTCCATGGCATCGAACCCGGTTTTGTAGATGCCGGCGAGGAAGTCATTGAGGGATGAAACGTACTGGACGTACGAATCGAAACCGGCCAGCATCTTTGCGGGGACATTGCCGGACGGACCGACACCGGGAATATGGACAAGCTTCCCGAAGGACTGCTGGTAGATATTTTGCCATTCCGCCAGGAAGGCCAGGCAGGCATCCCGGTCACCGCCCAAAGCGCGGAGGAATTTTTCCTGCAACGCCGGGGAGGAACCGATCCAGGGTTTGAAAAGGTTAACTATGTTCTGCTGAAAGATGAGAGCGACTTCTCCACTTGTCTTGATGAGATCGGTGATCCCCGCGGGAAGGCCGAAAGTCAAGAACTCATTAAGGATCTTGTGGTAATCCTGTTGCCACTTTCGGTGGTTCCCGGCCGCTTCCCCGTCCAGGAAATCGCGCCACAACGATGCGAGGTTTGTATACATATTGGAAGACCGTATCATCTTGTCCAGTATGTCCCGGGTGGCCGGATCGGCTACGAGGGGGGTGTAAAGGCTGAAACTCTTCTGAGCCGACTTCAGCCAGTCCTGATATATCCGGATGGCTAGTTTGGATGAATCCGCTAAGGGGTTGAGGAGGATTTTATCCGCTTCAAAGTTCTTGATGCTATCCTCCCACGCTTTGGAAATGTCTTCCTGTGCTTTCCACCACTGCCGCCACATCTCCAGGCCCTTTTCGCCTTGGGTTTCCTCCTTCCTGCCGGACCGGAGGGCGGAAATAGAGCTGTTCCAGGTATCCATCAGGTTTTCCTGATACTGCCGCCAACTGTCCCACAGGTTTGTGGTTCCTTCACTCACGCGCTGTTACCTCCCATTTTACTATTACCTGGTACGGGATGGGTAGGATTGGGGTTGTTTCCCGGCCTCCTTCCGTGCAGTTTAAGGCTGCCTGTTCCGGGCAGGGTACCGCCAAAAGGATGAGGATTGGAAAACGGGGGCCCGCCGATGGGTCCCGAATGCTAAAAGCCGGAGAAGGGGATAGCGGGCCAGGGTCGGGTGCGCCGTTCGGGGGAAAATCAGATTGATGACGTAGGTGTGATTATAAAAGGCAGGTTTTGGTGTGACGCGCAGCATCGGAGTGTGACGATGGTGGTGATATGGTGACGTAGATTGGGCTGTAATAGTTGCGCAGGATTGGACAAGCAGACAAGCTTATCCAATCCTAAGAGATATTCAGATTTCAAGGAGCTTGAACATTGATCTATTTACGCACAAAATTATACCTGTATGCTTTTGGATTGTCAAGGATAAGCGAATAAATTTTGGGTTAAGAATGTAATAGTTGAGCTTATCCTAATATTCGTAAGACTAGGGCAACATTGAAGATTCAGCCGATCGGGCTCTCGCGCCCCCCGGACCTGGGATAACTGGGCGCAACGACCGCGGCGCATCCCCCGGTTAGGGAAGACGCCGTCAAACATTCTATCCCCACCCATCCCTCCAACCAGGCTTTGTGGTAACCTTGTCAGAGAACCAGTCTGTGTCCACCCCGGCCAAGGATGGGTAGTCAGTCGGGACTTTTAAGCCCTGGGAGGCGGTGTAGGTGGTACTCAGGGCGCCCGCCGACAGCGCGCCGCCCGCCGACTGCATCTCCACCACCCTTACCGCTTGGCCGAAGAGGTTCTTCTCCCCCCGGGCACTCCATTCGTCAACATACTCCGCCATGGGTGAAGACGGCGTGACGGGGAAAATCAAGGCACACTCCGTTAATGCATGCGATACGCCGCGGTGTTTCCGCCCATCGTTTTCATCCTGCCTTACCAGCGGTCATCCCCTCCCGTTATTAAGGATGGCACGCCCTAATAGGCGTGCCCCTCTATTTCCAGTTCGTACACGGTACTGTTTATGGACAGCGCATACCTCTTGCGGAACGGTTCCCGCCGGACCGGGGGGGCCTGCGGCTCCGCGTTCAGTTCCTCCTCGTTGGCCGCCAGAAAGGCGGTCGTATAGTGACCGGACACGAAACCAGCGTGGCGCATGATCTTGCGGTGAAAGGGAATGGTCGTGGCGACCCCTTCCACCACGAATTCGTCCAGGGCCCGCCGCATGCGCGCAATAGCCTCCGCCCGGTCCCGCCCCCAGGTGACCAGTTTGCCGATCAGGGAATCATAGTAAGGCGGTATGGTGTAACCGGGAAAAACGGCGCTGTCCAGCCGGACCCCGAAACCCGCTGGCGGTACGTACCCGGTCACCGTTCCCGGATCGGGCCGGAAAGACCGCGCCGGATCCTCCGCGTTGATCCGGCACTCCAGCGCCGCGCCGCGGATCACCGCCCCGTCCTGCCCGAAGGACAACGGCAGCCCGGCCGCCACCCGAATCTGTTCCTTGACCAAGTCGATACCGTAAATCATCTCCGTCACCGGGTGCTCAACCTGGATGCGCGTGTTCATCTCCATGAAGTAAAAGTTGCCCGCCCCATCCAGCAAAAACTCGATCGTGCCCGCCCCCAGGTAGCCGACCTGCCTGGCCAGTCGGACCGCCACCTCCCCCATCTCCCGCCGCGTCGCCGCGTCCAGCACCGGGCAGGGAGCCTCCTCCAGTATCTTCTGGTGGCGCCGCTGCAGCGAACAGTCCCGTTCCCCCAGGTGCACCACGTTGCCGTGCGCGTCGGCCAGCAACTGGATCTCCACGTGCCGCGACCCTTCCACAAACCGCTCCAGGTAAAGGGTGCCGTCACCAAAACACGACCGGGCCTCGTTGCGCGCCGCGCTGAAGGCCTCCGCCAGTTCCCCGGCGCCGGTCACCAGCCGCATACCGCGCCCCCCGCCACCGGCCGCCGCCTTGATCAGCACCGGACAGCCCATCTCCCCGGCCAGGGCCAGCGCTTCCTCCACGCTCCCCACCGCCCCCCCCGATCCGGGCACCACCGGAACCCCGGCCCGCAAGGCTGCTTCCTTGGCCGCCACCTTGTCGCCCATCGTCTCGATCACCTGCGGCGAAGGACCAATGAATACCAGCCCGGCATCCCGGCAGGCCCGCGCGAAAAACGCGTTCTCCGAAAGAAAACCGTAACCGGGATGGATCGCCTCCGCCCCGCAATGCCGCGCCGCCTCCACTATCCGCTCCGCGTTCAGGTACTCCTTCGGCCCTCCCAGGCTGACCGCCCGGTCCGCCCGGCGGCAAGGCAGACTGTCCCGGTCGGCCTCCGTGTGTGCTACCACCGTCCCGATGCCCAGTTCCTCGCAGGCCCGGATCACCCGCAACGCAATCTCCCCGCGGTTGGCAACCAGAATCTTTTTGAACACCGCTCATCACCCCTATGCTCCCATTAATAATAGGGTCTATCCATACCCGCCCTCGCCAGTGGGTCACAAGCCGTACCAGGCGGGCGGCAGGCCCGCCGTATGAAGCTGCCCGGCCTGGGCCGGTTTTTTCCCCGGTCGGCAAGATATTCCGGGGTCCACGGCTCCGCGGTTTCCTTCCGAATTCCTGAGCGACACCCCGCCTTTTCAGCGGACCGCGGGCCCGGCCTGCGGACAGGCCAGGGTCCGTCCGGCCGTGAAGTCCCGCCGGTTCGGGCGGCGTGGCACGCCGGTACCGATTCCTCCACCACCGCCTGCCAAACCCCTTCGGAAACCGGCAGGTAATTGGCCAGGGCCCCCAGGAGGATCACCCCGGCGACAGCCGGATGGCCCAAGGCCGGAGACCACGTCCGGGCCCTCGATCCACCAGACCAGGCCGGCCTGGGCGGCGATCAGCCCGGTTATTTCCTCCTCGCCCGGATAGTCCGCCTGCCCGGTGTTGACCGCGGGCGGTAAAACGCGGTGGCGGTTGACCAGTGCCT
>JAJYZD010000254.1 GCA_021800315.1 Bacillota bacterium
AACTGCTCCGTAACCGCCGTCAGTTGCACCGAGGTTTCCCGCACGAACAGCGTGACCGTACCCGGACTCCAGGACGTCAGGTTCCTGGTGGTCTTCAGCCTGAATGTCGGCATCATCAGCCCCGCCGGGGTGACCGTCTGCCAGACCAGCCAGACGTCCGAGTTCTACCAGATCGTCACGTTGTCGGCGCCCCCGGGGGTGGCGACGTTCTGCGAAACGGTTTTCGGCTGCGGTCCCTGCATCGCCATCGACGACGTGGCCTGTTGTCCCCTGGAAGCCTGTCTGACCGTCTTTACCTTCGTCCTGCCCTGCCCGGCTCCGTAAAAAGCCCGGGGGATACCACCGCGGCGCGGGGTACCCCCCGGCCCGCCTTTTCATATTATGCAGGAGACGGGAGACGCCGGTGGACGGAGGGACCCATGGGGAACCGCATCAGCCTTTGCATGATTGTGCGCGACGAGGAAGCGAACCTGCGGCGTTGCCTGGACAGCGCCGCCGCCTGTGTGGACGAAATAGTGGTGGTGGATACCGGTTCCGCGGATGAAACCGTAGCGATCGCCCAAAGCTTCGGTGCCAGGGTTTGGCATTTCCCCTGGCGGGACGACTTTTCCCTGGCCAGGAACCGGTCCCTGGCAGAGGCGGGCGGCGACTGGGTTCTGGTACTGGACGCCGACGAGGAGTTGCCCGGGTCCGCGGCTTCCCGGGTGAGGGAACTGGCGGCGGCGGGCGAAGCCTGGACCTTCACCGTTGTGAGCCCCCCGGGGCCGGAAGGCGGGGAATTGCGCCAACCGGCCCTGCGCCTGTTTCGTAACCGGGAGGACTACCGTTTTGAAGGCCGGGTGTACGAACAAATCCAGCCCGGCGCCGTCATCCGGCACGCCACCCTGCCGATCCGGCACCACGGGTACACCGGCGGCCGCCGGGACGACGGGAAAACCAGGCGCAATATCCGCCTGTTGCAAGCGGCCCTGCTGTCCAACCCTTTCGAACCCTTCCTGAACTACAACATGGGGGTCAACCGCCTGGCGTCCGGGGAACCGGCTACAGCCCGCGGTCATTTTGAAATAGCCCTCCTGGCGGTGGACGGACGGTCCGCATTTTCGCCGGCGCTTTACCTCTACTATGCGCGGTGTCTGTACGAACTGGGCGACTTCGCCCATTGCGCCAAACTGCTGGAGGAAGGGCTGGGCCATTTTCCGGCGTACCCCGACCTGCACTTTTGGAAGGGCCGGCTTTACGATGAACTGGGCTTACTGGAACAGGCCAGGTCGTCTTACTCGACCTGCACCGGTTTTCGCCATGTTTTGCCCGAATATACCACGGTGGAAGGGGTCACCGGCCACCTGAGCCGGGAAAAACTGGCCGGGATCGCCTGGCGGGAAGGCGACCCGGATGCGGCCGCGGGCTACCTGGCGGCCGCCTGCAAGAACCAAAACCCTCCCCCCCTGATGCGGCGGCTGGGCCGTGTTCTGCAACAAAAGGGCCTTTCCGGTACCGACCTGTACCAGGCCCTGTCGGAGCGGCTGGACGTCGACCGGGCGACCATGGCCCGCCTGCTGTTCGACCTGGGGGAATACGAAGCATGTCTGGCGCTGACCGGCGACGACCAGGCCCGGTACGCGATGCTCCGGGCCGGGTGCCTGAACCGCACCGGCCGGCCGGCTGACGCGCTGGCCCTTTTGGAGTCATGCGTCGAGCCGGAGGCATCGGCCCGGGAAAAACGGCTGGCTTCCTGGCTTTTGGATCCTGATCCGGACGCGGGCGCAGAGATCGCCGGGCTCATCGGGGAGGCCGCCTTGGCGGCTTGGGGGAGCGGGGACCAGGCGAAGGCGCTGGAGCTTGGCGGGGCGGTATACGGGGATAAGGCGCGCCTGGCGTTGGCCGGCCGGGCCCTGGCCGCAGGCACTCCCGCGGTTGCCTGCGACCTCCTGGCCGGCGAGCCGGGAACGGAGTCCACTTTCCTCAAGGGCAGGGCCTGCGCCCGACTGGGACGGCACCAGGAGGCCCTGGCTCATTTCCTCGGCGCCGCGGCGGAGCGGGAAAGCGGTTACGCGGCGGCCCTGGAGCAAGCCCTCAACCATTGCCGGGACCTGGTGCTCAACCTTTTGAAGGTGGAAGAACAAAACAGCGGCTTGCAGTTGGAGTTGTTCCGTCTGGCCTCGCGGCAAAAGAAGCTCGGCGGATACAAGGGGGAATAGAGCGTGACCACCTTGAGCGTTTGCCTGATAGCCAAAAACGAGGCCGCCAACATAGAGCGCTGTTTGAACAGCGTCCGGCCGTACGCCGACGAGATTGTGCTGGTCGACACCGGTTCCTCCGACGCCACCCCGGAGTTGGCGGCCTCCCTGGGCGCCAGGGTAATCCGGACCGAGTGGATCAACGACTTCAGCGCGGCGCGCAACCTCTCCCTGTCCCAGGCGACCGGCGACTGGATCCTGTTTTTGGACTGCGACGAGGAATTGCCGCCGGATAGCGGGGAGGTTTTGGCGCGTCTTCTGGGCGAGCCGAAGCACGAGGGCTATTTTGTGACCGTCGAGAACCTGACGGACAAAGGCAATGAACTCAATTTTCCCAGCGTAAGACTCTTCCGCAACCGGTCCTGTTTCCGCTTCCAGGGAAGGATCCACGAACAAATCGTGCCGAGCATCCTCGCCAACTACGGGCAGGATTGCCTGGGTCAGAGCCAGGTCGTCGTCGTCCACCACGGCTACCATCCCCAAACGACCAACATCAGGGCCAAGACCCGCCGCAACCTGGAGATATTGCTGACCTACGGCGAGGAGGAGAGGGACGGATTCTTCCACTACAACCTGGGAACGGAGTACTGGCGGATGGGCGAGCGCGAAAAAGCCCTGGAGAGCTACCTCCATGCCCTGGAGTCGGTGAACCCCGCCATTTACTTCGGGCCGATACTGGTCAGGAGGACCGCCACCATCCTGATGGAACTGAACCGGTACCGTACGGCCATTGAAAAATTGAGGCACTATCAGCCCCTGCTGAAAGAGTTCAGCGACCTGGTTTTCCTGGAGGGGGCGTGCCACCTGGCCTGCGGGCGGTATTCCCGCGCCGCGGCCCTTTTCAAGCGCTATCTCAAGATGCCGCCGGTACCGCGCCATTACCCGCAGGAGAAGGGGTTCCACGGCTTTTCCGCCGGGACCATGCTCGACTGGGCCCGGGACCAGGCCCGGAAGGGGGAGGTGCCGGATCTGGCGGTCATTATTGCCGGCGGCGGCTGCAAGGAGATCCTGCCCCGATGTATAAGGGGCATCCAGGAAGCGGCCCGGGAACTGGTCTACCTGGATGCCGGTTCCCGGCAAGGCAGCGGCGAACTGGCCTTCGAGATGGGCGCGTCCACCATGCCCGTGCAAACGGGCCAAAGCCTGGACGCCGCCGCGGCCCAAGCCTGTGGGAGAGTGCAGGCCAAATGGATCCTCCTGTTGAACGAGGACGAGGTGCTGGCCCCCGCTGCGCGCGAAGGCCTCCTGCGCCTGGTGCGCAACTCCGGTCGGACCGCTTACCGGCTCAGGGTCCGCACCCTCTTGGGCCCTTCCGGGGACGACTGCCACCTGCATGGTGAATTGAGGCTGTTCCACCGCAAAGGAGCGCATCAGGAAGGTCAGCCGGCCGATATCACCATTGACCGCCTGCGCTATACCCGGCCGGGGAAGGACCAGGTCTTTGCCGGGGATTCGGCCTACCGCCAGGGGGTGGACCGGTTTTACCGGAACGACTTTCCCGCGGCGGCCGAGTGCTTGGCCACGCTTACGGAGGAAAGGGAACCGGCCCGCTTTTTCTTTTGCGGGCTGTCCCTGATCAATACCGGTCAGTTTACCACGGCCCTGGAGGTGTTGGACGAGGGCGTACGCCAACACGCCGACTACACCGATCTCAAATATCTGAAAGGCATAACCCATTTCCAACTGGGCGACGGGGCCGCCGCCGAACGAGAGTTCTTAACCTGCCTGGAACTGGGTGACGCTCCCTGGCCCAACTACACGGTGAACCCCGGCTCCGGCACGCACCGGCCCCTATGCTCCCTGGGCGCCATCCTGGCCGCCCGGGGCGACGTACCCGGGGCCATGGAACTCTTTCTCCGGGCGACGGATATACCGGGAGGCTTCGAGCCGGCCATGGAGAGGCTGAGCTTTTTGGTCGACGAATGGCCCTTGGAGCCGCTGGCGTTCCTGGAAAGCCACAACCTCCTCAACTCCGTAAGCCTGGGCATTCTGGCCGCCGCCATGTCCGGCAAAGGGCGCCACCGGGAAGGGTTGGAATACCTTTCCCTGGCCGGCCGGCGCCTGGCGGAAGAACCCGCTCCCCGCAACGTTGCGGCCTGGCAGAAGGCCATGGAACATTTTCTGACCAGCCTGGCCTGGAAAGCCGGGGTGGAGGAGATCCTGGCCTGAGGCCGGGAAAGGATGCCGAAAAAAAAGACAGGGAGGGATGGTATCCCTCCCGCCGGCTTTTTGCCGCTCTCAGCAGGTGACGTCTTCCACGCAGACGACGGTCGGCGCGCAAAGGTCGCTGACGGTAAAGGACAGGGTGATTTCGGCGGATACCGAAGTGGGCGTGGTGGTTATGCTGCCGGGATTGCAGGTCGCCGCATAGGTTACGGTGGGCGGCACTGTTTGGCCGCAACAGGCGGTGAGGCCCGGGGGCAGGTCTACCGAACCGCTTTGCCCCTGGATCAGGCAATAGTCCAGAAAAGTCGCCCCCGCGTTCAGGTACTGGTATTCGATCTGGGCGTCGAAGGAAAAGGTCAGGGTAGGGGGGACGGCGCCCAAATTGGCTTTGACGTCGTACAAGGCCACCCGGCAGGAATTTCCCGGCTGCACAGGTGTATAACCGGGGGTGGCGCAGATGACCATTTCCGTCAAGCTCTTGACAACGGAAGTAATTTCGTTTGCGCACAGCTTCCTGACTGTCATATCATATCATACCTCCTTTCCATGGTATTAACATATGGGGAAGTCGCCGGAATGTTACCGCCGGAAGGGGT
>JAJYZD010000028.1 GCA_021800315.1 Bacillota bacterium
TCTTTGAATGCGCGGTCCGTCCCTCGCACGGATCCCCCCCCTCCATTATGCAATTACTTAATGGAATAACTTTTCAATAATATAACACACGGCCTGGAAGGTGTCAACGAGGGGATCTTATTGAGCATCCTCTTTCATCCATCCCTCCATTGCCCCCGTCTTATACGCTTCGCCGATTTATTACCATAAAAGGGAATACGGGACAGCACTGCGCCACCCTTCGAAACCGACAAAAGAACGGAGCCCTTGGAGGTGCACGGCCTCCGGGGCCATTGCCCTACCCTGCCTACTCCGTCCGTTTGTTACTACAATGTTAGAAGCCTTGGTTTTCAAGGCTTCTTGGGGTTGGTTGGAACGGCAGGCCGGAATCGAACCAATACGTCCTTACCGAAAAGTCTCTATCTATCGGTCTAGCCCGTCCTGATGCGCCGATTGGTTGACCCGCCTGTTCCTCAGCGTCCTACGGGCCTCTGCACAATTCACTTATCCCGCCCACACTTTTTCCACAATTTCCTGCTAAAGTTTTACTACAGGCCGGGCGATATCCGTACTCCGGGAAAACAGGTTGTCGAAGTCAACAGGTAATAACCTAAAAATATTAAAGAAGACTTAAATTTGAGGAGGTGACGCCCCTGAAGAACTGCATAATCGTCATTTTCATCGCTATGTGACATGTAAGACGAGCATCGCCAAGAACCCGGACGGCTACTGTGTACGATATCGTCCAATTAAAACTGAATTCCTACTACTGATTTAAACGGAGGGAAGCCCAGTGGGTAATAGGCTCAAAATCTGGTTGGCAACAGTGATGGCAGGGGTGTTTCTGGCGGTAAGTATTCCCGCGGCTTTCGCCGCAACGGGTGGCGGTGTTACGGCGGGGACAGCTACTGTTTCGCCGGTCGTGCCGGCCTCCACCACCAGTTCGTCCACGGCTCCGGCCCTCAAATGGTTCGGACAAAAGGTGGCCGGGATCCTGGCCAAGGATTCCGGCAAGAGCGTTACCCAGGTTGAGTCAATGAAGACCAAGGGCGAAAAATGGAGCGCGGTGGCGCAGGCCCTGGGAGTTAACGCGGCTACGTTCAAAAGTCAGCTTTCCACCCTGAGACACCAGGTATTCATGAACCGGCTCCGTTCAAGGGCTACCGTAGCGGTCCTGGTCAAGGCGAGCGGCAAGACGGCCCAGGAAATCCACGCCCTCAAAAAGGGTAAGACCTGGCAGGAAGTCGTGTCCTCCCTCGGTTTAAACTGGACCAATCTCCTGCCGTCTATTCAGCAGGGGGTAAAAGCCAGGGAAACCGCCCTTTCGAACCGGCGCTTTCTGGTCCGTTTCCTGGCCAGAAAATCCGGCAAGACCGTCAAGGAAATCCAGGCCCTGAAGAAGCAGGATAAAAACTGGCCCGCCGTCGAGGCATCCCTGGGTATTACGAAACAGGCGGTGGGGCAGGCGCTGGCGGCGCACCGCCTGAACGAGGCCAAGAGAAGGGTAGCTGGGGGAGTCTTCACCAGCCTCCTGGCCAAGACTTCCGGCAAGACGGTCCAGGAAATCCACGCTCTCAAGCTTCAGGACAAGAAATGGCAGAATGTCGTCCAAAGCCTGGGCCTCAACTGGACATCGATTGCCAAGACAGCCCGGCAGGAGATCAAGGCCAGGGAAACAGCGCAACTCAGGATCAGCTTCCTGGTCGGTTACCTGGCCAGGGCCACCGGTAAGAAACCGGCCCAGGTCAGGGCGTTGAAGACGAAATCGAACACCTGGATCCAGGTAGGGCAGTCACTGGGACTGTAACAGGGCCAAGCCCCTTCCTCTCGCGGAAGGGGCTTCCTCCATTTCCCCCAGTACCCGAATATACCAAATGCCGATTTGGGAGAGAAGATTGTGAGAAAGCGCTATAAGGCCGTGCTCGTTACGGTTCTCTCCCTGGTCAGACACCAATCGGAAATCGTACACTTGCACAGCCACGCCGCCGTTTTGCGCATCGTCCACAGCGGCCCCGTGCCGTTTACGGACGTGCCCGGATGGGCTCAACAAGCCGTAAGCCACGAGTACCGTCTGGGTATCGTTCAAGGATTTTCCGACCGGCTTTTCCATCCCAATCAACCGGTCACCAGTGCTCAACTGGCCGCCTTACTGGTGAGGGAGTTTGGTATCAGTATCGGTTCCGGCGTGAATACCCGGAATTTCGCCGACGTGCAACCATGCTTGTGGGCCTACCGGGACATTGAGGCAGTCGCTCCCTATATGGATTATTTCACCGGTCCGAGCGGTCAGCCTTTTTTTGAGCCGGGCAAACCGGCCGTACGAGAGGATGCTTTTGTAGCCCTGGTCGAGCCGGAGGACTGGCCGGTCAGACACCAAATCCGGCGGTGCTTTCCAAATTCGCCGACGCCGGCAACATCTCGCCGAACCTGACCAACCTGGTGTCCATCGCCGTTCAAAACAACCTCGTTACCGGTTGCCGGAGCCGGTCCGGAGCCTGGTACCTCCACCCGCAGCAAAGTCTGAGCAGGGCGCAGGCGACGACGTTATTCTACCACGCCCTCCGCTATACGAAGGTCGCCCCGGGGACCAACGGACCGGCCACCGTGCAAACGCCCGCCCAGGCCGTAACCAGCGTGCAGTTCACCGCTACGCCTACGGCGGCAACCACCGGACAGACGACCCAGGTGAGTGCGACCGTGGTCAACCCCCAGGGCCTGCCGGTACCCGGTGAGCCTGTAACCTTCAGCGTCACCGGCTCGGCCACCGTCGGCCGACAGCCAGGGGCAGGTGTTTGCCGGTGTAAGCGAGGACGGCCCTTACGGCCTTTGTGGAGGACCCTGCCTTCCCTGGGTCCCGCACCGAGGGGCGCCTATACCCGCCCAGCCACCCCCGGTCCGGGTCAAGCCCGCCGGAAATCCGCAAGACTTGCCGGATATGCCCCTCCTCGGTTACAATTGCCTTCAGGAGGTGCTGCTCATAATGATTCTGGCCCACGGCAAAACCAAGACCGTGCTACCCGGACCCAGGGAAAATACGGTTATTCTCGAAACGGCCGACGTCTTAACCGGCGGCGACGCCGCCAAGAAGGAAACAATCGCCGGCATAGGCGTACACAAAACCACGCAGGCGGCCAACGTGTTCACCCTGTTGAACGCCAAAGGTTTGTCCACCGCCTTCATCAGGCGGGAATCGCCCAACCGCCTTCTCTGTCACCGGTGCGAGATGCTTCCCCTGGAACTGGTCATGCGTCGGTACGCCTGGGGAACGTGCCTGCTGCGCCACCCCGCCTACCGGGCCGTCGACGGCCGGCCCTACCGTTTTCCCGAGGTCCAATGGGAAGTTTTCCACAAGTGGGCGGTGGTCGTCCGGCCGCTGGTCGATGAGCCACGACGGATGCCGGAGGATGAGGCCAGGGACCTGTACCTGCGCGACGGTGTCTGGCCCAAAAGCGTCTACACCGACCCCTACGTCCAAACGGCCGGCGACCAGTGGTGCCTTTACCCCCCCAAGGAAGACCTCGCCACGTCCCAGTCGCTCATGTGCATCGAGCCCCTGCTGGACCGGGACGACCTTGCCGCCGTCGTGGACGAAATCATGTTGCCGGCCTTCAAGGCTTTGGAGGAAGCCTGGGGAAAGGTTGTCACGGCATACGGCCCGGTGGAACTGGTGGACGTGAAGATCGAAATAGGTCGGCGCTCATCGGATAAGAAGATTGTGATAGCCGACGTCATCGACAACGACAGCTGGCGCATCTGGCCGGGCGGCGATCCCGCGCGGCAGTTGGACAAACAGTGTTTCCGGGACGATCATCCCCTGAGCCGGGTGGCCGAAAACTATGCCCTGGTGGCCGGGTTGACCGGCCGGTTCAACGACCGCTGACCGCCAGACCGCGGACCCCATGCGCCGGGCCGTTTTCCCCGGCCCGGCGCCCCCGGGTCCATCATCCATCCTCGCCAAATTCAGGACCGGAGTGAAGATCCATACAGGATTTTTTCTTAGGACGGCGAATCCTTAGGCAGGATAAGGAAACCGTCCTTCGCTTTTTTCCGGAATACCGCGGTGCTCGTCGAGGTACAAACCGCCATGACCACTGTCCCCTCCGGAAGCGGTTCGGCCAGGCTGCCGTGGGTTACGGTCACCCTGCGCACGGTGGCCGCTTTTTTCAGTTTTTTGACCACCACGGTGGTCATGATCCTCACGCCCCGGCTGATGCTGGTGCTGGGAGTAGGCACCTACCGCATCGCCTGGGTGGCCGGCATCTACCTGATCGCCAGCGGCCTGGTCACCCCGGTCAGCGGCTATCTGGGCGACCGCTTCGGTCCCAAGAAGCTCTTCCTTCCGTGCCTGGACGTTTTCGTCTTCGGCTCGCTTTTGTGCGGTATCGCCAACGCCATCGACACCCTGATGGCGGCCAGGGCGGTCCAGGCCCTCGGCGGCGGCTTTACATCTTCTTCATCAGCGGCTTCTTTCTTCCCGCGGCCGTACCTTTCACTCTCCTGCTCGGCAAGAGGCGGATGGAAAATGCGCGCCGCACTGAGGAAGCCCGCCTGGCGGCCCGGGCCGGCTGAAATCATTCCGGGTCCCCCCGCGCCGGGACGCCCGCGCCACAAACCGGGTCAACGCCGGCAGTACGGACGTATTGAACCCTTTCCCCCCTCCGTACAATCCCTGCGTCACCTTGAGGAGGTCCTCCAGGGAGGTGTTCCCCGCCCTCTCTCCCAGCCCCCCTACGGTCGTGTCGACGCAGCCCGCCCCCGCCTTAAGCGCGGCCACGGCGTTGGCCAGGGCCAAACCGAAATCGTTGTGGCCGTGAAACTCGATCTCCATATCGTCAAGCTTTGTTCTCAGGCGGGAGATCCGTTCGTAGACCGTAAGCGGTTCCAGCACCCCCACCGTGTCGGCGTAGCGCAGTCGCGCGGCGCCGCCCGCCCGGGCAACGAGGGCGAACTCCAGAAGGAAGCCCTCGTCGGCCCGGGAGGCGTCCTCCGCCCCGGCCGTAACCCGGCAACCGTGGTCCACGGCGTAAGCCAGCACCTCCCGCAGGCGTTCCAGCACCCAGCCCCTGGTCTTGCCCAGCTTGTGGCGGATCTGCAGGTCCGATACCGGCCCGGACAGGTGGACATCCCGCACGCCGCAGGCCAGGGAGGCACGGACATCGGCTGTTACGAGCCGGTTCCAGGTGGTGATCCGGCAACCCAGGCCCAGACCGGCTATGGCGCGGATGGCTTCTTGCTCAATCTCGCCCATGGCCGGCGTGCCGGCTTCGATCTGGTCTACGCCCAGCCGGTCCAAAAGGAGCGCGATCACAACTTTCTCCCGCCAGTTAAAGGCCACGCCGGGAGCCTGCTCCCCGTCGCGCAGCGTGGTGTCCACGATGCCGAACGACTCGGGGAAGGCCCCGCGGAATTCCGGTCCGGCCTCAACAGCCCGATCCCTGGTCAGCCCCGCCGCATAAACCACCGGTGCCCGCTCCTTCCCCCAAGAGCCCGCCGGCGTCGGCCCGGCAACGCTGACAGTGGGTCATCTGGCTGATTACCGGGTCCAGTTTCCGCCTGAGCTCGCCCACCTGTCCGGCGGTAGGCGCCGGCATCATGACGAAGGCGCCCTGCGGGATCATCGGGATGACGTTCATGATTTGGGCGCCGGCTGCTTTGACCTGCCCGGCGATAAGCGGCATCTCCCCCTCGTTGACGCCGGGTATGAGCACGCTGTTGACCTTGACGGCCAGGCCCATGGAAGCGGCCAGGCGGATACCCCGGCGCTGCCGCTCCCAGAGCAGTCCGGCGGCCTCCTTTCCTCGGTATACCTCCTCGCCCAGGAGGGCGTACTGGTAGATCATGGCCCCCGCGGCCGCCGACACGGCGTTTACGGTGACGGTGACCGTCCGGACACCGGCGGCACGCAGGGCCGGCAGGCTTTGCTCCAGCAGCAGGCCGTTGGTGCTGACACACTTGACCGTTTCCGGGAATTCCCGGTGCACCAGGTGCAGGGTGAGGAAGGTCGCCTCGTTGGCCAGAGGCTCCCCGGGCCCCGCCACGCCGACCACCCGGATCCGCTGATCACGGGCCAGGGTCTGCCTTACATGCCGCAGGGCCTGCCGGGGCGACATCACCCGGCTGGTCACCCCGGGCCGGTTCTCGTTGGCGCAGTCGTAAAGGCGGCTGCAGTAGTTGCACTGGATGTTGCAGGCGGGGGCCACCGGCAGGTGGACGCGCCCGAACCAGCGGGCGGCCGCTTTGTGAAAACAGGGATGTTCCCCGGCGGAGTCGCTTGCGTGGATCATTTTTTCCACCCACCTTCTCCCGGCCGGGTACCCGCCAGAGACGGGTGCCGCCGGATATAGTCGGCCAGGACGTCTTCGACCTTCCCGTCCGTCTCGATTATGGCGAGGTCCCGTTCGGCCGCCAGGTCCCGGATGCAGTGCCCGGCCGCCTGGCAGAACACGGCCCGGCAGTCGGCCAGCAGGGCCAGCTTATCCGCCAGGGAAGACCGGGCCGAACCGTCCTCGCAGTTGAAATCCCCCGCGCCCGTTTCCCGGACCCCGACCTCCCTGGCCACGCCGCCTGGCAGGTCGAACACGGCGAACCTGGTCGCCCGGCCGAAGTGGGAATCCACCATGGTTCCCTCCCGGGTAGCCACCGCTACCCTTGGGGCCGCGTGTTGCCGCTGTACCAGGCGCCAGACCGGCGCATTCAAAAGGGCGGCCGTGTCCCGGGCCAGGTTGACGAAGCCGCTAAATCCGGCAAAGGCGCTGGTTTCCTGGGGGAAGATCAGGAAGGGAATGCCCAGCTTGTGGGCCAGGTATTTTTCCCGCGTACCGCCCACCAGGAGGTCGGGGCGCCGGCGGTGCAGGAACTCGGACAACTCCAGTTCGTTGGCGTCGTCGATAAACACGGTGCCGCCCCCGGAGCAACGCCGGACTTCCTGGTAGTCCCCCTGGCAGCCGAACTGCGAACCGGCCAGCACCATCTCCAGGCCCAGTTCCCGAAAAGCTCCGGCCATGGATCCCATGCGCGAGGCGCCGAAAAACAGGGCCACCCGCTTACCGGCGAGACTCGCGACGTAAGGAGCGGCGCTCGCCCGGGCCCCTTCCGCCTGCCCGGCGATCCATTCCGCGGCCAGGCCGAAGAAACCGGCGATTTTCTCCAGGCTGGCCGCCGTCTCCCTCAGCCCGAAAAAGGAAGCCTTCAACTGCGGCGTGCCGAACTCCCGCTCCATGGCGTCCGCCAGATTCTGTCCGGTCCGCCGGCAGTGGACCACGTTGAGGGCCGCCCGGTGGGCCCGGCCCAGGCTGGCCACGTCGGCCCGCCCGGATACGGCGCACTGCACCTTCAAGCCGAGGCGGGCGAGCAGCCTTTCGATTTCCCCCAGGTCGCCCTGGACGTCGAACTCGCCCAGAAGGTTCACCGTGCCCGCCTCGACATCCCCGGCCTCCCGGCCGACGAAGTATTCCAGCAAGGTCGCCGCGGCGGCGTCCTGGCCCTGCCCCTGCCCCACCCCGCAAAAACCGGGGCAGGTCACCGGGGCCACGGGAATCCCCAGCCGCACGGCGGCCTCGCGGCAGATGGCTTCAACGTACTCGCCGATCAACGCGGCGGTACACGTCACATATACCATTACCCCGCTGGCGTCGGGGCGCAGCCGGACGGCTTCCTCAATGGACCGGGCCAGCTTGCCCCGGCCGCCGAAGATGACGTCCTGCTCGTCGAGGCAGGTGGTAAACACCTGGTAGCTCTTGCGCCTGACGGTGCCCGCGTTGTAGGCGCACCCCACCGGCCCGTGCACCAGGTGGATGACGTCCTGGACAGCCGCCAGCATCCACCGGGCCCCGTAGAGGGCGCACGCCCGCTGGGAAACGACTCCCGGCAGGGTGGCCGTTTCGGACATTGGCAGCTCACAGGCTGCGTCCTGCAAAACCACATGCCCGGCCCGGTCCGGCGTTACCTCGATGGGCATCTCCACCGCGGATCCCCCCTTTATTGCGAACGTTGCTTACAGCTGGTGGGTCCGGTCGTCCGGGTACTGGTAACCAAGGATACTGTTGACGATGTCGGCCAGGAGAATCTCCCCGCCCCGGTAACCCACAATGGCCCGCTTCTGGTAGCCGAACCGGTCGTAGATCGGGAAGCCGACGCGGACCAGGGGGATCTGTAACTCCTTGGCAATATCGACCGCCTTGGAATTACCGATGACCAAGTCGAGGCGGCTCAGCTTCTTTAGATACTCCTCGAACTCGAAGAGGTCGCCGCCGTTGATCACCAGCGGGTCGCCGGTGAATTCACCCTCCTCGAAGATTTCCCGGAGGGAATGGACGAAGGTCTTGCTGACCGAACTACCGGCCAGGGCCACCGGCTCCATACCCATCTCCAGGACAAAGCGGGTCACGCTCAGCACCACGTCCGGGTCGCCCATAACGGCCACCTTCTTCATCATGGTGTGATGGAAGGTGTCGGCCAGGGAATCCACCAGGCGGCCCCGTTCGTCCAGCAGGTCTTCCGGTACCGGTAACCCGGCAACCTCGCTCAGACCGCGGATGAAGTCGTCCGTTCCCTGAACGCCCACCGGCGTTTGCCCCACCAGGGCCCGGACGCCGTACTTGCGCTCCAGATAGCGGGCACCCGCCTGCCCGGCGTGCGGCTGCAGCGCCATCGTGGCCAGGGAGTTGGCCATATCCCGGATCTCAGTTGCGGTGGTGCCGCCCGGCGGTTCGTAAGGGAACTTCTGGGGCGGCCGCAGGGGCGCGTCAAAGGGGTCGGAGATGTCGAACAGGGTGATCCCCTCCACGCCCATATGCCGCAGGAGGTGCTTAATCTCCCGGATATCGCCCGGATACAGCAGTCCCGGTATGATGTTCACCTTGTGGTTTGGCCCCGTCTGCCGGGTGGCCAGGGTCTCCACAAAGGCCCTTGACGCGCGGTCGTAACCCTCGACGTGCGAACCGGCGAAGCTGGGCGTGTTGATAAGGACGATATCGACGGCGTCGGCCGCCTCCCGGCCGATCTCCTCGCGCAGTTTGGCCTTGGCCGCCTTGATGTTGCTGACCATGTCGTCGCCGATGATCTCGGAAGAACAAGTGGTGCATATGCCGATCACCTCGGGCCGGTAGCGCACCACCAGGTTGCGGATACCCTCGATGAGGTTGCGGCGGCCGCCGAACACGGCCGCGTCCTCGTGAAAAGAGGCCGTGGCGATGGTTGCCGGCTCCTTGAACACCCGGGAAAAGGTGTACCGCACGTAGGTGGTGCAGCCCTGGGCGCCCTGTACGAACGGGATGCCCTTGTGCAGCCCCATGGTGGCCCACATGGCACCCAGAGGCATACAGGTGCGGTTGGGGTTGACCACCACCGCCCGGGCGCCCGACGGTATCAGGTCAGCCGGCCGTTCCGCATATTCCGGCGTGCACGTATATTTTTCGATCTTCAGTTGGTCATAAGGGATACCTTCTACGGGAATCTCACTCAGCCGCATCGGTCGTCTCCCCTCCTCCGTTTAGGCCCCACTGGAACTTCCAAACCGGCGCATAGATACCCTGGTAGAGATCGCGGGCGAAGTTGACCATGCCGGCAAACCCGGCATACGGACCTTTTTCATAGGAATGGGAGTTGACCGTGGGTACTCCCAGCTTGCGCCCCAGGTGTTTTTCCTTCATCCCGCACAGGAACAGGTCCGGCTTGGTGTCCAGCAGCATCTCCTCGATTTCGAACTCGTTGGGGGCGTCGATAACCAGCATGCCCTTGCCCGCCTTGGCGTTGATCTTCTCGTAATCGTCGGCGTGGGCGAAGGTGCACAGGCCCGCCACCACCGTCATGCCCAGTTCCTCCATCAGCTTGATCCAGTGCCAGACCCGCGGGCCTCCCACGTAGATAGCCACCTTTTTCCCCTGCAGCTTTTCCCGGTAAAAGGCTATGCTCTTTTCGATCCGCGCCATTTCCCCGGTAATGATCTGCTCGGCCCGCTCTTCCAGACCGAAGAACCTCGCCGCCTCCCGCAGGGCCTTGGAGGTCTGGTGAATACCGTAGAGCGAGCAACGGATAAAAGGCACGCCGTTGCCTTCCTTTTCCATCTCCGCGATGTACTCCGCGGAACGCTGGCAGTGAACGATATTCAGCTTGACATCGGGCATCTTGACGAGGTTTTCGATACGTTCGTTGCCGGAAAAGACGGATACGATACGCAGGCCGAGTTGTTCAAAAAGCGGGCGGGTCACCTTCAGGTCCCAGTCCATGTTGTACTCCCCGACCAGGCAGACGTCGTAGGGAGTCTTTTCTTCCTCCCGCATTTTCAGCTCCGGACGACGCTCCCTGAGTTCCGTGACCTGGCGGTAGAACTGGGTGTTGAAGTCGTGGTGGCCCTTCGACTGGCTCACCCCGGAACAACCCGGCGACTGGGCGGCAAAAACCAGGATACCGGTTTCTTTCTCCACCTTGCGGGCCACCGCCTGGACATCGTCGCCGATCAGGCCGGTGGTACAGGTGGTGAAGATGATCAGCCCCTTAGCCTCAGGGAACAGGCGGATCGCCTCCAGACAGGCCCGTTCCAGTTTTTTCATTCCGCCGAAAACCACGTCCTTCTCCTGCATGTCGCTGGTAACGCAGAAGCGCCGGTTGAAGGCCACGTTGGTCAGGCGGTCCTTGGTCGCCCAGGCGTACTGGTCGGACAGGTGCCGCCGGGTGCCCCATGTATACCAGGCACAGCCCACCGGCGAATGCACCATGGCGATGATATCGGTGATGGGGCCCCCGATCACGCCCCGTGCTCCGGCAAACGCGCAGCCCCTTTCGGTCATGTCGCCGGGCAGGGTGGCGATATTGCAGCTCGGGATAACCGGCTCTTCCCCGGTTACATACATGTGCTTATCCCGTTCGGGAATGCACTCGTTGCACTTCATCCTGACGAGGGACATGGTCAACCTCCTTCTATACCGCGCCTGTCTCACCCGTCCGCACCCGGACAACCTCCGTGACCGGGCAGACGAAGATGCGTCCGTCCCCGATCTGACCGGTGCGGTTGATCCTGGTGATGACCGCCACCACCAGGGGAGCGTCTTCGTCGTTGACCGCCAGGTAAACCATGCGCTTGGGCACGTATTTCATCCCGCCGTCCGGCGTTTTTTCCTGGACCACACCGGGAAAGGCCACTTCCCCCTGGATGCCCTTTTGCTTGCCCCGTCCGGTGACCTTCCAGGCGGTCATCCCCGGAAAGCCCAGAACCCCCAGGGCTTCCTTGGTGGCGTTGATCTTGTTCGGCCGGATGATGGCGTAAATCTCCTTCACTGCCCCCACCCCCTATAGCCCGCTGGATCCGGTACGTACGGTATAGGCTTCCTCCACCGGGGTCACGAAGATCTTGCCGTCGCCGAAATTCCCCGTATAGGCCGTCTTTTTTACGATCTCGACCACCGTGGCCACCTGGTCGTCCTCGGTAACCAGCAGGAACATCACCTTGGGCAGTTCGTCGTAGTAGACCGAGCCGACATGAATGCCCTTCTGCTTGCCCCGGCCTACCACGTCGATCTTGGTCAGGGCGTTGATCCCGGCCCCGGCCAACGCGTCGGCCACTTCCTCGTTCTTGTCCGGCCTTACAATCGCGCGGATCATTTTCATCGGTCGATCCTCCTTGTCCTTCTTCTACGGTTTTTCAATCCAGCAGCCCGTACTTAACGACCAGGTTCTCCAACTCATCCATGCTCATCGGTTGGGGAATAACCAGGTTTTCCCCGTCGGTATCGAGGATGCGCGAAGCCAATTCCCTGTAGGCTCCGGCCTGTCCGGACGTCTCGTCGAACTCGGCGACGGTCTTCCGGTTGAATTCCGCCTTTTGGACGATGTTGTCCCGCGGGACGAACATGATCATCCGGGTACCCAGTTGGTCGCAGAAATCACGCAGCAGTTCCTTTTCCCCATCCACGTTGCGGCTGTTGCAGATGATACCGCCCAGGCGCACCCCGCTCTGTTCGGCGTACTTGACCATACCGCGGCAGATGTTGTTGGCCGCGTACAGCGCCATCATTTCCCCGGAGGCCACGATGTAGATCTCCTGGGCCTTGCCCTCCCGCACCGGCATGGCGAACCCGCCGCAAACCACGTCGCCCAGGACGTCGAAGAAGATTATGTCCAGTTCCGGCGAGTAGCCGCCCAACTCCTCCATCAGGTTGATGGCCGTGATCACTCCCCGGCCGGCGCAACCCACCCCGGGCTCCGGACCGCCCGACTCCACGCAGCGGATCCCGCCGTAGCCGGTCTGGCAGACCCGGCCCAGGGTAACGGCATCCTCACCCTGTTCCCGCAAGGTATCCAGCACGGTAACCTGCATCTTGCCGCCCAGGATCAGCCGCGTCGAGTCGGCCTTGGGGTCGCAGCCGTGGATCATCACCTTCTGATCGAAAAAGTGACTCAGCGCCGCCGCCGTGTTCTGGGTGGTGGTGGATTTGCCGATACCGCCCTTCCCGTAGATAGCAATCTTCCTGGTCATAACTGCACTCCTCCCCTGATTTGGAAATACAAAGGCCCCGGAGAGAAAGGTCACGCCCTTCCCCCGGGGCCACGGTGCCCGCTTTCTTACGCCGGTGTCTTGCGCCCGGGAAACACCCCGGGAAATCTGCCGCGCGGCAGAAACGGCCTCAACGCCGGCTCAAAAAGGCGCCTCTCCCGGACCGGAAGTCAGGGAAAAGCGCCTTTGCCTCATTTCCTCCGTTGGAAAACTTCCCGCTAAACACAAAAGCCCTTTGCCGGGAATCATCCCGAAAGGCTTCATTGCCTGTTTGCAACGGCGTTGTATCTGCGACTGGCAGGATTATAACCGGAGAGAGGCATGATGTCAATACCTTTGCCCCATATTCAGACTTTTCCGTCCCAAACAGGACGCGGCCTTAAGGTACCGGGACAACCGTACATTGCCCGCAGCGCTCTTTTCGGCTAAGGTGGATGGGGAAAACCACCGCAAAGGAGAATCGCCCGTGTGGAAGAAATTCAAAGAGTTCGCGGTCAAGGGCAACGTGATCGACATGGCCGTGGGCATCATCGGCGCCGCCTTCGGCCGGATCGTCACCTCGCCGGTCAACGATCTCATCATGCCGCCCATCGGCCTCGTGCTGGGCAAAGTGGACTTCTCCAACCTTTACGTCAACCTGTCCGGCCGGCATTATCCCTCCCTGGCGGCGGCCAAGGCCGCCGGTGCGCCCACCATCAACTACGGTCTGTTCCTCAACAACGTGATCGATTTCCTGATCGTTTCCTTCGTCATCTTCCTGGTCATCCGCCAGATCAACCGGTTCGGCCGCCCCGTGCCGCCGGCCACCCGGGAATGCCCTTTTTGTTGCTCGACCATCCCCGTAAAAGCCGTCCGCGGTCCCAACTGCACCTCCGACCTGCAAGCGTCCTGATTTTTCGGACCGGATTCAAGGAACACCGGGTTTACCCCGGGCTTAGAAAGATACGAAGGGGGGTAACGGCCCATGATTTACGGACGCGGCTATCGTTTCGACCACAACGGCTGGATCTATCTGCACGTCGAGGGTGAGCCGTATGACCGGGGGTTCCAGCACGGCTACCTGGCGCGCCGGAACTGCAAAGGGCCCTGGGAGGCCTGGACTATCTCACCAAATTGCCGCGCGGATGCCCCTGGATTTATCCATGGGGACGAATCACGGCGCATCCCCTTTCGATTCCCCCCGCGAGGGGGAGGGGGCTTGCGCCCCCCTAGCCCCGTAAGGGGCCGGTTCCGCGCCCGGGTCGAACACACCCAGGCATCTCTCCTGGCCAACGTTGGAAAGGTTTTTTACGCACGGCGCACCGCTCGCTGACACCCCCGCTCGCTTTTAACGCCGTACCACAGGGCATGGGACTGGAGAAGTATCCCAAGTGTGATGACCTTCCCAACGTAGCGTGGTTCAACCCAACGTACTCTTGAGCACCTGCTTTTGCACTTTACCCATGGCGTTTTTCGGCAGTTCGGCAACGAAGAAGACTTCCTTCGGACACTTGTAACCCACCAGGTGCTCCTTGCAATGGCCCACCAGCTCCGCGGCCGTCACCTCCCCCTTTCCCTTTTCCAGCACCACGGCGGCCGCGACCCTTTCGCCCAAATCCTCGTCGTCCAGGGCGAAGACGGCCGATTCGCGCACGGCCGGGTGGTTGTCCAGGACGTTTTCCACTTCCTTGGGATACACGTTGAAGCCGCCGGATATGACCAGTTCCCTGGCCCTGCCCACCAGGTAGAGCCGTCCCCCGTCACGGGGATCCCGGTAGCCCAGGTCCCCCGTCTTCAACCAGGGCCCGGCCTTGGCCGTTTCCGCGGGCCGGTGCCAGTAGCACTGGAATACATTGTCACCTTTCACCCAGACTTCCCCGATTTCCCCCGCCGCCACCTCCTCTCCGGAATCGGCGACCACCCGGATCGCGACCCCCGGAAGAGGATAACCGACGCTCTTGGGGATCCGCCGGTCCGGATCGTAGGGATTGGAAGCGATCATCTGGGCCTCGGTCATGCCGTAGCGTTCCAGGATGCGAAAGCCGGTCAGATCCTGGAACTTTTGGAACAGACCTTCCCCCAGCGGCGCCGAACCGGAGACGAACACCCGCATCGAGCCCGTATCCGGCCTCCGGCCGTCCAAATCGGCGACCAGGCGCTGATAGATGGTCGGCACGCCCATGAACATGGTGCACGTGCCTTCAGCGATGGTCCGCCAGACCCTGGCCGCCTCGAACTTTTCCAGCATGACGACGGTGGCGCCCTTGCAGAGGCTCCCATGCAGGGCCACGCAGAGCCCGTGGACATGAAAAAGCGGCAGCACGTGCAGCAGCACGTCCCGGTCCGTCCAGTGCCAGACCTCGTGCAGGGCGGCCGTGTTGGACAAGAGATTTTGATGAGTGATCACGGCCCCCTTCGGTTGGCCGGTGGTACCCGAGGTGTAGCAGATCATGGCGGCGTCATCCGCCCGGGTCGGATACCCGGGGCCCGGTTCCTCCAAGGCCGCCTCCCCCAGCGGACCGGTGTAGTGTTCCGGATCGTCGGTCAACACCGTCGGGATCTTACCCGCCTCCGGGCCCCGCTTCGTTCCGGCCCGGTCCGTAAACAGGAGGGATGCGCCCGAATCACTCAGGAAGTAGCCGGTCTCCGCCGCGGTATAGCCCGGATTAAGAGGCAGGGTTACGGCTCCCAGGGCCAAAACGGCCAGGTGCAGATGGATGAATTCCAGGCCCTTGGGTAGTTGAATGGCCACCCGGTCCCCCTTTTTCACCCCCAGCCGCGAAAGCCACCCGGCATGCTGCCCGACCGACCGGGCAAGCTCCCCGTAGGAATGGCTCCGGCCCTCAAAAACGATCGCCGTCTTGGCTAAGTTCAGGCGCGCCTTTTCCAATATGGTTTCCGTCAGGTTCAAAACCGCCGGCCCGGCTTACTGCGATTAGCCAAAACACCGGGCCTCGCCACCTCCTTGTTCCTTGTCAATCCCGCCCCCGAAAGACAAAAGAAGCCCCTTCCCGCAGGCTTCTCTCAATCGCTCTTTCCCAGCCCGAATGTCTTGGAAACTCAGCGGTGGTGCAAGTGCATGACCCCCAGCCCCGCCCGCCAGTGGTTGGTGACCACATGGAGGGCCGACCGGCCGGAAATGGCTACGGCCAGCCATTCGTCCCTCGCGGCGATACCGATCTTGAGGGCCAGGCTGTTCCGTTCCACCTCCAGGCAATTGTATGCCATCATACCCCGCCACTCAACCACCGCCGCTCAAACGGTTCTTTTCGGCCCTCCGCCGGCCGTCAAACCGGCCAGGCGGTTACCCTCCACGTCCACCAGACCAAGGTCGGTGAGCTTTAAGCGGGGAATGACCGGCAGGGCCAGGAAGCTGAGCGTCATGAACGGATCCCCGCCGGGGGGCACCCCCAGACCGGCCGCCGCCTTCCGGAGTTCCTTTAATTTCGCGGCCACGGCCGGCACGTCCTCCATGCTCATCAGCCCGGCCAGGGGCAGGGGCAACAGGCCGAGCACCTCTTCCCCGCCGACGACGGCCAGGCCGCCGCCGCAAGCCGCAAGGGTCCGGACAGCCAGGTCCATATCCCGGTCATCCACCCCGGCCACCACGAGGTTGTGGGCGTCGTGGGCCACGGTGGAGGCCAGGGCGCCTCGTTTCAGCCCCAGACCCTCGACAAAACCGACCCCCACCCGTCCCGTATCGTGGTGCCGCTCGCACACCGCCAGCTTGACGATATTCCGCCCGGGGTCGGCCAGAAGAGAGCCCTCCGCGTCAACCGGCAGGTCGCGCGTAAGCCAGTCGGTCCACAACTGCCCCTTTTGCACGCCGATTACGTTGACCGGCCCCCGGGCGCGGACCCGCAGCTTGTCCAGGCTCCACGCCCCCAGGCCCACCGTGCCGGTGGGAACCCGGCCGGCGTATGGATCAACCCGGGCCAATTCCCCGCCCCGGCTGACCAGCCGTCCCCGGTGGTATACTTCCTCGATCACAAACCTGTTCAGGTCGGATACCAGGAGGAAGTCGGCCTGCCAGCCCGGGGCCACCGCCCCCAAACCGGTCAAACCGTAGGTCTCGGCCGGGTTGAGCGTGGCCATCTGGATCACCCTGACGGGAGGCTGTCCCGCGGCCAGGGCCAGCCGGACCAGGTGGTCTATGCTACCCTGGTCGAGGAGGTCGTCGGCATGACGGTCGTCGGTGGCCAAAAGGCAGCGGCGGGCGTTGAACTCGTTGACCGCCGGCAGGAGATCCAAAAGGTTCTTCGCCGCGCCACCCTCCCGCAACAGGACTTTGATCCCGCGGGCCAGGCGCTCGGCCGCCTCGGCGGCCGAAACGCATTCGTGATCGGTTCCTATACCGGCTAGACAGTAAGCGTTCAGGTCCATGGGCGACATGCCGGGGGCGTGACCATCCCGCACTTGGAGGGGCAGGTCCAGCTTGGCCGCCATCTCCGGATCCCCGGCCAGGACGGCGGGGAAATTCATCACCTCGCCCAGCGCCACCACCCGGGGATGACCGGCAAACGGTGCCAGTTCAAGCGCCGAAAGGCGCGCCCCGGCGGTTTCCCAAGGGCTGGAGGGTACGCAGGAAGGCAGGGCCACGAAACAGTTGGCCGGGACTTCCGCGGTTGCCTGCAGGACATAGGAAAGGCCTTCCGTACCGAGGACGTTGGCTATCTCGTGTGGATCGACCACGGCCGAGGTCACGCCGTGGGCCAGGAGCACGGACCAGAAGGCGGCGGGAGCGACCAGGGAACTCTCCATATGGACGTGGGCGTCGATCAAGCCGGGGACGATGTACGCGCCATCCAGCTCCATGGTCGCGGCGCCTTCAAACCGGCCGATGCCGGCGAAACGCCCGCCAGCGATGCCGACGTCGACCCCGGACTGAATCTCCCCGGACAGGACGTTGACCAGCCGGCCGCCCCGGAGCACCAGGTCCACCGGAGCCAGACCCCGGGCCAGATTCCCATCCTCGTAAGACATGGCCGTAACTCTCCTTCGCGGCCGGCCTCAATGCCGTCCCGCCAGAAAATACAGGAGGACCTCCAGGGCCCCGCCGCCCACGGCGCGGGCCTTGTCGCCGATGGTGAAGCAGTACTCCCGCCGGCCCCGCGGGTCCACGTCCCCGATCTTCAGGCCCGGGGTGACCGTAAGCCCGCCGTGCAGGAGGCCGCGGACCACGCCGCCGATCGCCGCCGCCACCGGCACGGCACCGACGTGGCCGACCACCTGGCCGGCCGCCACCGCGTCGCCGATCGCCGCAACCGGCGTAAATACCCCACCTGCGGGAGCCCGCAGGACCCGCTCGTGCGTATAGCCGCGTACCGCTTCCGGCTCACCGGTGTCGGGGGCAGCCATACCGGAAAGGATGACGCGGCCCAGATCGTGGCCCCGCTGGGTCTCCACCACCGCGTGCGCATCCCGCCCGGCCGTGTACCCCGGCCCCAGGGCGATCACCCAGCCAGCGTCGGAAAGTGCCACCCCCGTGTTGCGCTTGGCCAGGGTGGCTTCGATCAGCACCAGGGGCGAAAGAAGCCGTAAAACGTCACCGCCCGGGTCGACGATCACCGGGACCAGGCCCCGGTTCAACATCGCCCGCGCCTCGTCCACACCGGCCGCCAGGGCGGCGGTCACCCCTTCCACCTCGATCCGGCCCTCGTAGACCGCCTCGGAAAAGGAGACTTTGCGGCGGACCGTCAGCGGCTGGGCCAGTTCGGTCAGCACCGGGCGGAACCCCGCCCGGTGCAGGCGGTGGGCCACGCCGGTGGCCAGATCCCCCGCCCCCTTGATCAGAATAGGGGCCTCGAAATCAATCATTTACTCGCCTCCGTTCGGGATTGGAAAAGCGTCGCTGGCGCGAAACAGGCCCCCGTGCCCCATCAGGTTGATGTCGCGGCGGGTCAGCCGTTCCCCGGTCAGAAGACGGGGCAGGACCAGGTCCAGCACGGTGGTCCGGAAGTAGATGGCCGAGGCCGGCACCCCCAGCACCGGAATATCGCCGCGGTAGGCCAGGAGGAACATCGCCCCCGGCAGCACCGGCGCCCCGTATTTCTCGATCACCGCCCCGCTCTGCCTGATCGCCTGCGGGGTCACGTCGTCCGCGTCCACCGACATGCCGCCGCTGACCAGGATCAGCCCGGCGACCTCCGCGGTCTCGCGGATGGCGGCGGCGATCAGCGCGGCGTCGTCGCCGGCAAAGGAGGTTTTGACCAGGCGCGACCCGAAATAGGCCGCCTTGTCCGCCATCACCGGCTCGAAACGGTCCTGGACCCGTCCGTGGTAAATCTCGCTGCCCGTCACCACCAGGCCGATTTCCGTAGGCCGGTAGGGACGCACGCTCACCACGCCGCCCCCCGCCACCCGCTCCGCGTCCGCCAGGAGATCCTCCCGGACCGCCAGCGGAACGACCTTGGTACCGGCCACCGCTTCGCCCTCCTGCACCGGGGTGTTGTGCGGATACGTGGCCAGGATCACGTCCGGCAAGTCGTTGACCGCCTCCAACGCCGCCACGTCCACCTTCAAGACACCGTTCCAGGCGGCCGTCAGGTTGACCCGGCTCTCCCGGGGCGGCGCACAGGTGATACCTTCGCCGGCCACCGCCCGCCCCAGCCTTATCCCCGCCTCATCCTCGTGTACCTCGTCCGCCGCCAAATCCAGGACGTTAATATGCTCCTTGCCCATGTCCCGCAGGAGCGGCACGTCCTCCGGCCGGATGACGTGCCCTTTTCTGAAGGCCGGGCCCTTGAACTCGCCGGGCACGATCCTGGTCAGGTCATGGCCGAGGACCATTCCCACGGCGTCCCCCACGGCTACCCTACGCGTATTGATCGTTAACTCCCCACCTTGCCGCGGCCCGCCAATCCGGGCCGGGGTTACCAGAATTCCCCGCTCCGCAGGTTGAGCAAAATCTCTTCTTTGTGCCGGTGGCCCTTTTCCATGGCCGCCATCTGCTCCAGCCAGCGCCGGATGTATCCCGGCGGATACCGGGCGGCCATCCCTTCGTACGGTTCCCGGTCGGCCGTCTCCCGCCGCTCGGCCGGCGCCTTCCCGTCGCCCAGGATCATCCCGAGGATGCGCCGGTGCTCCTCTTCGTCAGCGGCCAAAGCATGCAGCACCCGGCGGGTGTTGAAGAAGGGCGCCTTTTCCGCCAAGGCCGTGGAGAAACGAAAGCTCTCTTCCCCGGACCTGACGGCGTAGGCGAACACGTCCCCGGCTTTACCGAACTGCGCGCGCCATCCCCCTTATATTCCCACTTCCGGCGGACGGCGAAAGGCCTTGCCCGCCGACGGGTACCAGCCCCGGGGAAGGACATGGCACAGCCTCACATATGTATTTTCGGCAAGGGATGGGAATGTCCTGCCCGCAATGACGGCCCCCAGGACAGGGTGAAGCGGCGTAGCCGTTGGACGGGCGCAGAGCATCCCGGACCGCCTCAATCCGGCGGAAAAAACTTATCGTAGAGGGGAGGCCTGCCCCCCGCGGCCAAAGCGGCGTGCTCCACGAACTCGAACACGTTGAGCCGGGAGTGGTAGACCGCCCGGTTGACCGGCGTCGAATTGAGCACGCCCAACAGCCGGTCGTAACCCGCGTTGTCCATCTGGTTCAGGGTCAACCTGGCCAGGTAGCTTTGATAGACCATTCTCACCAGGAAACGGATTTTCTCTTCGTACGACGACCCTTCGTAGATGGACCGGGCCGCCAAAACACCGCTGATTATGGCGAAGTAGACGCCGAAGCCGAGCAGGTAGTCCAGCAGTCCCGCGGCGTTACCGGTAAAAATGAGGTTTTCGAACTGGCGGGGGTAAGCTATGCCGGAGTTGTGCTCGATGAGGAAACTCCCGGTTTCCCGCCAGGGAATCTTCTCCGTAGCCAGGAACAGCCGCCACCTGGCTTCCACCTCCGCCTCCCGCACGTCGGAGACGATCAGGACCAGGGACGCCCTATGAGTGTCGAAGGCGCCCAGGTAGGCGAACCCGTTGTTGGCGTAAGCCTTGTTGAACCAGACCAAAAGCGTGGTGGGATCGAACCGCCCTTCCATCACCGCTCCCCTGGCCCAGGCCCGGAAAACGTCGGACCAACGGCCCCTCGCCATGGCCCAAAAGGGACTGCCGGTGGCCACCACGACCCGGTCGTATTGCCCGGCCAGTTCCCGGCTGTCCACCCCGGTATGGAACCGGACCCTGGCCGCGGCGAGTTGGCCGTACAGCTCGCTTTCCAGGGAACCGGACGCGGCCCCGCGTTCGAAGGAGTACCCCAGCGGGCCCCGCACCGCGGCAACGTTGCCCGGGCTCATCATGACTATTTTGTCGATTACGTTCATGGGCGTGATCCGGATCCCGTATTCCCTGGCCAGGTGGGTCACGGGGTCACGGGCGGGACGGTGAACGACCTCCAGGAGGGACCCGTGAAACGATACCCGCGCGCCCGAACGGGCGGATTGCCGAAGACGTCGGGCACGATGCCGTACTTCTCCAGGGTGAGGGCGCAGGCCAGGCCCGATACGCCGGCCCCGACCACGGCCACTTTCAAGCTCCCACCCCGCTTTCTTTACCGGGTTACCAGGCGAAGACGGCAATTCCGTTTCCCGATGAGGTATTTTGCCCGCCGGGACCGCGTAGTTACTCCCGCATTGCGAAAAGGAAACCGACGGCGCCGGCTCCCCTTTTCGTTCGTAGGCGGAGGTTTAAACTGCTTACCAAACACACGTGCAAATGAACGTAATTAGCTGTATATGGTATGGTTCTGCGATTGGCAAGCGCTTTTTCAAAGGTACTGGTTCGCCTGGAGTTGGTTGGTGGGGGTTGCCTCTTTCGGGATACCAAAAAAACTCTTTTTTGGTCTTGACAGGTCGGCCGCATATGGTGTAGGATTTGTTGCAGAGCATTGATCCTGTTCCCTATGTTCTCTGTAAAAGTCCATAAACAACCATAGTGAGCGGTG
>JAJYZD010000029.1 GCA_021800315.1 Bacillota bacterium
GCTCTGGGCCGGGGAGCCGCCACGGCGGACGATCGCACCATGGTTCTGGAGGCCGCCGACGCCTTCAAGGGCGGCCGGTCCAACCTGGATTGGCTGGCGGGCGGGCCGGGGGCGGGACCCGTGGGGGCGGGCGGGGTTCCCGCGGTCTACATCCCTTATTTCCAGGCGGCCGCGGCCAGGTACGGCGTGCCGTGGAACGTGCTGGCCGCCATCGCCCGGGTGGAGAGCGATTTCGATCCCTACGCCGTGGGGCCGCCCAACTATACCGGGGAATTGGCCCAGGGGATGATGCAGATTCTGCCGTCCACCTGGGCCGAGTACGCCGTAAGGGCGTACGGGACGGGACCGCCCGATCCTTTCACCGCGGCCGATTCCATCTTTACGGCGGCACATCTGCTGGCGGCCGACGGAGCCGGGCAAAACCTGGCCGGAGCCCTTTTTCTCTACAATCATTCCTGGAGCTATGTCCACGAGGTGCTGTCCCTGGCCAGGCAGACGGGACAGGCATCGGAGTAATAGCGCATGGGGGGGGGATTGCGGTTGAAACGGACCGGACCGCAAACGGTCCTTTTGGCCACCGGACACCAAAGGCTGGATGCGGAGTTGGCCGTCCAGCCAAGCCTGCGCGTCCTGGGCCAGGTTCTCTATCGTGAGGCGGTGGCGGAAAAAGCTGATCGTAGCGGGGCGGAAACGGTGGTGCTGGCGTGCTCCCTGCCGGGCGGCATGGACCTGGCGCAAGTGATCTACGATCTGCGGCGCCAGGACAGGAGGATAATCCTGCTGGCGGGGAACAGGGAAGGCGCCGACGGGGGCCTGCTTGGACAGGCGGTTGGCCTGGGTGTTTACGACCTGCTCTTCGACCCGGTGCGGCCGGAGGAAGTGGCCCGGTCCGCCCTGGAACCGGCCGGTTTTGCCTGTGCGGCGGCCTGGTTGGCGGGGAGCGGGGAGCAGGTGGTCCGGCCCGCGCCGGACGGGATGGTCCGGAAAGCGACGCCCCGTTCCGGACCTCCGACCAGCCCCCCTGACCATCCTTCGCCCCGTTATGAGCAGACGGACCATGACGGGTCCGGGCCGGTTTTGGCCGAAGCGGAGGCGGTGTACCGGGTTCCCGCTCCGAACGTTCCGGCCCGGCTGATCGTGTTCGCCTCGCCGCGGGCCGGGGTGGGGCGGTCCTTCCTGGCGGCAGCCCTCGGTATCTGGCTGGCCGGGCAAGGGGAGGCGGCGGCAATGGTGGACCTGGACGGGGGCCGCGCCCGCTTTCGGTGGAGCTTTGGCCGCCAAGGGCGCGGCGGTGGTCTTTTCAACCATCCCAGCGGACTCGAAATAGCACGGGAAGGCGCCGGAAGCCCGGTTCAAACGGTTAACGAACTGGCGGCCGTATTCCGGACGGTTATCGTCACCCTGCCTGCCGCGGGGCGCGAGGGGACGCCGGACGTGTTGGCAGGCGCGGCCCGTATCTTCCTCGTGGCCACCCCGGAGCGGGGGGTGCTTTACGATGTCATGCGCGATCTTTACCACTACCGGCACCTGGGGCTGGACCCCGGGAACGTCCAGTTGGTGCTCAACCGCCTCGGCCATAACGCCAAAATCGGACTGGGCGAGGTGGGAGGCTTGATGCCGCCGGCTCTGTGCACCATCGTGCCGGAGAGCGGTTCGACGCCGGAAGAAGCGTTGCGGGGGCGCCGCTTCCGGCGTTGCATGGAAGACCTCGGCCGGTCCGTCGGGGCGGGCGGGTCATAGGGGGTGAGGCCGTGTTCTCCGTTGTCGGGTACCTTTACCCGGGCGTCTTCCTGGTGTCGGTGCTCGCGTTCGCCCTGCGGCTGATCCGCGGCCATGGCTCCGGGTCCGAAGGGCCGGACGTGGTAATCTGCGTGACGAAGCGGGGGCAGCCGGTGGTTTTGTCCCATCTCGACCGCTACCTGCACATGTTGGTCAAGGGCGGTACGGGCACCGGTAAGACTTCCGGTGTGCTGTCGCCGATGATCCGGCAGGACATCGCCCGGATAGCCGCCGGGCAGGAACTCGGGATTACGGTGTTGGAACCGAAAGGGGATCTGGTGGCGGAGATAGCCTGCTGCTGCCGGGAAACCGGGGTACCCTGCCTGGTCCTCGATCCCCTGGACTCCGGTTCGGCGGGGCTGAACCCGTTGTCCGGCGAGGCCGGGGTGGCGGCCGAGGTCGTACGCAGTGTGCTGCGCTCGCTCTTCGGGCCGCAGGAGGCCTTCTTCGCCCAGTTGCAGGAGACGGTGGTCCGCAATACCGTCCTGTTGCTCAAGGAACTGCGGGGCGATTCGGTCAGCCTGGTGGATCTGGCCGGGGTGTTACGGGATCGCAGTGCGCTCGCGGACTTGGTGGGGGAACTGGAACGGCGCCGGCCCGGCGGTGACCTGGCCGCCTACTTCCTAAAGGAAGTCCTGGGAGAAACGGCGGAGAAGTCCTACCAGTTCCTCACCGGCGTGCGCCAGCAACTGGACGACATGGTGCAGTGCGCGCCCCTGCGCCGCGTTTTTACCGCGCGGTCGGCCGTCGACCTGGACCGGCACCTGGCCCGGGGCGGGGTCCTTCTCGTCAACACGGCCATGGGGCCCCTGGGTCACCTGGGCGACGTCTTCGGGCGGTTTACGCTGCTGGAGTTTCTCTACGCCGTTTTCCGGCGTCCGCCGGGTGTCCGGCCGCCCCATTTCCTTTACGTGGACGAACTGCCCCGCTACCTGATGCGGGATGTGGAAAGGCTGCTGGCCCTGGGTAGGTCCTACCGGGTGGGCTGCGTGTTTACGGTGCAAAGCGTGGACCAGTTGGCCCTGGAGGAGGGAGAGGTCTTCAAACGGGCGGTGGTCGACCTGCTGGCGACCAAGATGGTTTTCGGGAGAATGAGCGGGTCCGAGCCCACCTATCACGTAGTGACTGCAAAACATATGTGATCATTGTTTAGCTGGTGCATACTCTTGTTCTCTCTTCCGGCCGCGAGTTTTCGCGGTTTTTTTGTGCTCAAAATTTGGGTGGTAATCCGCAATGGCTGTCCCTGCTGGGCGCGTTTTGTTCGGCCCTTGAAGGTTGGGACATCAACCAAATCGCTTGCCAAGGGGGTGCTGAATTGTCGAGGCCCGGTGATGCGTTCAAGACCGTGGCCAAGCGGGCGGCCAAACAGGCCGCCAAATCTTTTCTCCGGTACCTTGCGGCCACCTTCGGAGTTCCGGCGCTGGCCGTAACGGCCGCGGCGATCCTGGTCTTGGTGGTGATCTACGCGGTGCTGCCGGCGTCGGGGATACCCGGAAGCAGTATAGATACCCGAGCGAAGGCGGTGGCCTATTACCAGGGGGTGACCAATCGGGTCAACCCGAAACCTCAGGCATCGTTGTACCCGGAGTTGGAGCAATCGCACATGCTCAATTACGGCCTGCTGTGGGCCGTGGACTTCTTCGCAAATAACCTTTCGGGAGCGAATAAGTTCCAAAGCAACGCCGAGGCCCTGGGGGAGGGGCTGAAGCCCGTATTCAGCTACATCAAACGGACCAAGACGGTCACCGTGATCATAACCGGCAAGCAGGGAACGACCAGAAGCACCACCCGAACGACGCTGACCCTGCTGTCCAAGGCGGATACCTACCAAGGCATTTACACATACACTTACAAGCCGTACGAGTACGTGCTCCATCCCAGCCCCGACGAGGAGATCGTCATCGACACCTGGAGGCTGGCCGGTTCCAATTACCAGGAGGACTGGACCAGGTTCGACACGGTGGTGGAAGAGTACACCGGCCTGGCCCGGGTGACATCCGACGATCGTGAGATGATCCTTCAGTCGGCGGCCACCCTGCAGACCGGCACGGCCAACCTCGACTGGATGATGGGAGTGCAGCCGACCGGCGGCAGCGCGGGCGCGGTGCTGGCGGAAATCCCGGCCCAGTACCTGGCCTGGTTCAAGGCGGCCGGGGCCCGGTACGGAATACCCTGGTACGTCCTGGCGGCGATAGCCAAGGTCGAGAGCGACTTCAACCCGGACTGCATCGGGCCTCCCAACTACACCGGGGAACTGGCCGAGGGACTGATGCAGTTTCTGCCGAGCACCTGGGCGGAGTACGGCAGCGGCAGTCTGTTCGACCCGCAAGCCGCCATTTACGCCGCGGCCAAAATGCTGGCCGCCGACGGAGGTGCGACCGACATCCAAGGCGCCATTTTCGATTACAACCACGCGAACTGGTACGTTGACGAGGTGATGAGCATTGCTGAGAGCTACAAGAGCCAGGCGGAAAACCCGGAGTCGGCAGGCAGGTACGTTTTTCCGGTGGAGGGTCCAGTGACCGTCACCTCCGGATTCGGAGACACTCAGGGCCGGTCATTCCCCCATCAGGGCATCGATCTGGCGGCGCCGGAGGGTACGCCGGTCGTCGCCTTCACGGCCGGCACGGTGAGTCTGTCCCAAAGTTCGCTGGGCGGCAACATCCTGGAGATCCACGGGCGGGACGGCAACGTGTACGTCTACATGCACCTGCAAGGTTACGCCGTGGCAAACGGAGCGGCCGTGCGGGCCGGCCAGGTGGTCGGGTACGTGGGTCGGACCGGCGACGCCACCGGGCCGCACCTGCACTTCGAGGTGCGCGTGAACGGGACACCCGTGGATCCCGATTCGTATCTGGCGCTGGCCAACAACCGGTAGCGAAGGGGGGTGGTGCTTTGGCTGTTTTCACCGTGCTGCTGGCTACCGGCAACAACGATTTGGACAAGGAACTGCGGAAGGCGTTGTCAGACGCCGGCGTTTCCTTTGCGGGTGATCCGGTGTACTACCGCGAGGCTCTCGAGTCGCCCGGCATCGTGAAAGACGCCGCGGTGGTTGTCCTTTCCACCTCGCTCGCCGGTTCGCTTCCTCTGCGGGACCTGATATTCCGGCTGCGGAGCCGGGACGTGAGGGTCGTGCTGCTGGTCGGCGATAGCGTGGAGATCGGCGATGCTGCGGTCGGCATGGGCGTTTACGACCTGATCGACGACCCGGTTGATCCGGCCGACGTGGTGGAAAGGGTGCTTCACCCGGCCACCTTCGCGTCGGTCGTCGACGGGCGGCATCCCGGTCCATCCGGGGTCGCGGTTCCGGGGGTTCCGGCGGATGAGCATCGGGTGGCTGCTCCCCCGGCCGGGCGCGGCCTGACGGCTGTCAGAGAGGCGATCAGGAGGTTGAAGGGGAAGACGTTTGCGGCCGGCACGGTTGACCTGTCCGGCCTCAAGGTGTGGTCGAATTTTCCCCTGCCGGCGGCGAAACCCTTCGACGGTGTGCCCGCGGCCAGCGGGGACGCGGTTCTGATAAAGGCGGCGCCCGGCGCGGCGGAACTCGTCAGGAAGCTGAGAAGGGACAAGACGTTTCTCGCCGTGCCGGTGATCGTCGTGGGGTCGTCCGACGCGACCTACCTGGACGCAGGGGCCGACGGGTGCGTGCCGGAGTTGACGGCCGGCACGGTCCGGGACATCGGGCGAATGAGGAAGAGGCTCAAGGAGCTTTGGGCCGAGTCCGAAACGGACGCCCTGACCGGATGCCGCACCCGGGGGTTCCTTGACACCTACGTTCGGGAACTCGGCCAGAGGCCGAGTTCGGTCCTCATGTGCGACCTGGACCACTTCAAGCTGGTGAACGATACGCACGGGCACGCAGCCGGGGACGAAGTGCTGAAGCGGTTCGGAGCCTTTTTGCGTGGGATGGTTCGCGAGACCGACGTGTGTGTCCGGTATGGCGGGGAGGAATTTGTCGTCATCCTTCCGGGCGTTTCGGTTGAGAGAGCGGCCGTGCTGTCCGAGAAGATATGCTTCGGGTGGCGCGAGCAGGTCACCGAGACCGACGCCGGACCGATTCGGAGCACCGTCTCGATCGGGGTGTCGGGCCCCGGTGGCCCCGGTGCGGATGCCGTCAAGGACGCCGACAAGGCCCTCTACTCGGCGAAAAACGCTGGCAGGGACAGGGTGACCAGATTCGACCGGATTGCGGTGGAAGACGACCGGAAGGAAACGAGCGGGTGTGGACCGCGGGACCCGGTGGAAACACCGGGAAGGCAGGTGCATGTTCCCGTGCCCGTGTCTCCACTGGTGAAAACGACCCAGGGCGCCGGGACCAATACTGAGCGGGAGGAGGGCGGCCGCGTGCGGTTGCCCTCCCTCGTAAAAATTAAGAAAGAAGTCGAATCGGTCGTCCACCGGGAACGATCCGGGCCTGCCTGCACCCCCCCCAGGATACTTGCGTTTTCCGCGCCCCACCGGGGTTGCGGGGCGACGACCGTCGCGATTGCGGCGGCCAGGGCGCTCTCGGGCGACTTCGAGGTTGTGGCGATCGACTGCGACTTCAAAAACCCGAGTCTCGGTTTCCGGTTGGGCCTGCCCGTGGGCGGCGTGGACTGCGACTGGCGGGTCAACGGCCTGGGGGCCATGAAGTCCGTCGACGGCATCTACCTACTGCCCCTGGACATGACCAGACAGGGAACGGACGACCTGCGTCAGTACCTGGACGAAATCCGCGCCTTCATTCGGGAGGGGATAATCGTTATCGACGCCGGACAAGACGTTCAGGTGGTTCCCGGTGCGTTGAAAATAGGGGTGATCGACGGCGACAACCTCGACAGCTACGTGCGCATGTACGACCACCTGATTCTGAACAGGGCGAAAGGAGGTTCCGGTTTGAGGAACGTGCTCGGGGTGATACCGTATCAGTCAATGGCGGAGATTGATCTTTCGGTCAAAAGGATATTCGGTGAGCGAAAGGAGGTGATACCGAAGTGATAATAACAGCTACCGAGTACGAAGACAACCTGGCCGATTTCCTGAGCGCCGGGCTTCCCGACGATGCCGAGGTGGCGGTCGCCGACGACTGCGCCACGCTCCTGGAGCACTCCGGCCCAGGCGACACGGTGGTAATATCGGAGGGCTTCGAGCCGGACAAGGAGAGGCTCGTCAACGTGATCCACGCCCTGCGGCTGAACGACGTGCGGGTGGTGGTCATAACGCCTTCCATGGACGGCCTGGCCGAGAGCGTGCTCAACATGGGGGTGTGGGACATCATTCCGCACGTACGGGACGGGTCGGAGATCCTGGATGTCCTGGAGCACCCCCGGACCTACGCCCAGGCCCTGAAGTTGGTGCCGCAAAACAAGAAGACCCTTGGGCCGGTCCTCAGGGAACCCGTGAGGCTGGTTCAGGCCGAGCCGTTGGTCTGCGCGTTCACCAGGGCGGGCGGGGCGGGGAAGAGCACGGCCATCGCCTACCTGGCGACGGCGCTCCTGAAGTACGGGCTCAAGCCCGCCATCGTGGACCTGGACGAGGACAAGCCTTCCGTGGCCAAGATATTCGGGATCAACTCCAAAGAGGGCATCGATTCTCTGAGGATCCAGGAACTGAGAGGGGACCTGTCCCTTATCCGGGATACCCTGAGCCGGGTCCGGATCCCCCTGAAGAACGGCATAACCGTATACCCGGCCAACGGTGACACCCTGCCCTTCGAGGAGGAAGGGGACGTGTACTCGATGTACGCCGCGTTGCAGCAGGAGCATCCCGTGGTTCTGGCCGACCTCACCGTCCGGTTCAACGACCTGGCCACGCTGGCGACCATCCGCCGGGCCAACAAGGTGCTCTTCATCACCGAGCAGTACCAACCCACCCTGGACTCCTGCGTGAGGCACGTGGAGGAGGCCCGGTCGGTCGGCGTGGATACCGGAAAGTACATCCTCGTGGTGAACAAGTACACCGAGAAAAGCCGGATCACCGTGCGGAAGATCGAGGACTGCCTCGGCATGAAGGCCGCCGTGATCCTGCCGATGAATGCGGAGAAGTACCGCAACGAGGTCGATTCTCACAATCCGGTTTCCGGAACGGATGAGTGGCTCAAACTCGGCGCATTGATAGCCAACACCGATTATCAGCCGGGATCGCGCAAGAAGAAGGGATTCAGCCTGAGGTTGTTTGGAAGGAGGAAGAAGTAATTTGGCTCGCAGAGTCAACCTAAACGACGAGAGGATAAGGTTCGAGCGGTCGAGAGAAGCCAGGTCGGGAGCCGGGCCGTTGACCGTGAGGACTCCTGCCGCTTCGGAATTTATGCAGAAAGACACCGCATTGAGGACGCGGACCTCAGACTCCATCAGAGCCAACCGGGAGGGTCCGCGTCTGGTCCCGTCCAGGTCCACCGCTCCGCAGGCGGGCGCAGCCGTCGACCCCGGTTCTTTTGCCAGGGAGATAAAGGAGAAGCTGGCCCGGGAAACGGCGGCCGGCGAGGACGTCAATCCTCTTGAGGTTCTGGAGCGGATCGTTGACGGATACTCCCTCCTGGCGGAAGAAAAGAGGATGCTGTACGAGGAAATCCGCAGGGAACTCTTCGGCTACGGGCCCCTGGAAGCCTACATGACGGACCCGTCGGTCACCGAGGTGATCTACGACTCCCACGACCGGGGGTTCGTCGAGCGGGACGGGAACCTGGAGGACGCGGACTACAGGTTTTCCTCGCCGGAGGACCTCGAGCATTACGTTCAGAACCTGATCAAGCCGGTGGGGCGGCCCCTGGACGAGCGCAACACCAACCTGAACGCCAAGCTGCCCGACGGCACCCGGATCAACGCCACCTGTCCCCCGCAGAGCGTCGAGTACACGTTGAACCTCAGGAAGCCGCCGGCGACCGTGAAGAAGTTCCCTCCCGCGGAGTACGTGGCGAGCGGGGCATGCACCATGGAGATGCTGGACTTCTTGGGTTACTATCATAAGAAGCGGGCCAACATCATCATCGTGGGAGCCACGTCAACCGGGAAGACGACGGTCATACGGATCGAAATCGAGAACTACTCCGACCCCCGCGAACGGTGGATCATGCTGGAGGAGACGCGGGAACTCGAGTGCGACCACCCCCGGTACCTCTCCTTCCAGCAGGTACAGCGGGGCAAGAACAAGGAGGACTGGTTCCGCCTGGTGGATATCTTCGACCAGAGCGTTCTGCGCAAGCGTCCCGACCGGATAGGCGTGGGCGAGATCCTGGGCGAAGAGGTCGTCGCCCTGATCCGGGGTATCTCGGCCGGCCACGAGGGGTTCATCGGCTCCATGCACGCCGGTTCACCCGAGAAGACGGTGTTTTTGCTGGTGATCAAGCTGAAGGAAGCCGGCTTGAACCTGGGCGAGGAGTACATCAGGCAGATCGTCCACGAGTGCCTGGACTTCATCGTCGTGCTGAAGCGCACCCCCGAAGGCAGACGCATCATCGACGGGATATGGGAAGTGTTTCCCCTGTCCGCCGGTGAATCCAACCCGTTCCGCCGTATCTACTTCTACAACCACGAAACGGGCCGGTTCGAGAAGGACCAGGACGTTTCCCGGAGCAAGGCCGAGAAGTTCGGCCTTCCCGGCAACCTCCACGGGGAGGAGGGGGCCCAATGAGCCGCTACCTTTTGCTCTTCGACCTTCTGGCCGGCGGCGGACTCTTCGCCGCCGTCTGGCTTTTCCTGCGCCCGGAAGGCGTGGGGGTGAAGCTCAGGGCCGGGAGAATCCGGGCCGCGGCGACGGCCTCGGTGATGCGCTGGTTCTACGGAGACCCCGACACGCCCGGAGGACAGGAGAAAAGACGGGTGTGGGCTCTCAAGCTGAAGTACTCCGGCCTGCGGGAACTCCACGTCAGGCTCGCGTCGCTGGCGCTGGCGGTGATCTTTTTCAGCATGTACCTGGATTTCAGCCTTTCCGTACCGGCGGCCCTGGCCTACGGGCTCATCGGGTCCCAGTTGCCGTACATCCTGGTGGAGAGCCTGGCCGCGGCCAGGGAGAGCATGGCCGTCACCCAGACCGCCTCCTTCATATCCGCCTTCACGGACGGGCTGGAGATGAAAATGACCGTGAACGACGCCCTTTCCAACGCGGGGAAGACCGTATCCGGCCCACCCGTGGGGGGCGACATCAGGGAGACGCTGCACCAGATCAAAATGGGGGGGTACGAGAAAGAAAGCCTGCGGGCCCTGGGCGAGCGGCTCGGCAACCGCCACCTGGTCAATTTCGGCGACGTTGTGGGTCAGGTGAAACGCTCCGGCGCGGACGACCCCACCCCCTTCCGGCTCCTGGAGTGGGTGACTCAGGAGGAGGAAAAGCTCCAGAGCGAGTTCGTCGGCGAGGTGATGGTGGCCGTGATCTTCCTGGGCATCATGGCCGTGATGAACCTGCTGGCGCTCCCGGTGCTGAAATACGCCTTCCACCAGACGTGGGTCCAGATAATTTCCATCAAATGGCTGCTCTTTTGCCTTCCGATCGGGGCGCTCGCCCTCCTCTGGGGGATAAGGAGCTACGCCACGAGGAGGGTTGCGATTTGATATTCCTGTGTCTCCTGTGCGGGCTGGGCGCGGTGATGTTCTACCATGCTCTGTCAATCAACGAGGGAGTCGTTTACAGGGAGCAGGTGCTGGGGACCTACAGACCGCCGATCGAAAAGGTCAGGGGTTGCCTCCTGTTCCTCGTGAACAAGGTACTGCTCACCGATAACGTGACGAAGAGGCTGGAAACAGTCAGGGCCAGCAAGAAGACTTATATCCAAAGAATACTGATGGGGTTGGGACTGGCCGTTCTGATGGGGCTTGAACTCGGCTCCGTCGGCCTTTTCCTGGGCGGCGTTCTCTTCACCTGGGCGTGGTCGACGGTTTCGCTGTCCAGCAGAGTTAAGCGCTGGCGGGAAAACGTGCTCATGGAGATACCGACACTCGTCCGGATGCTCAAGATAAGGTTCGCCGTGTTCGACACGGTGGCGGCGGCCGTGACCAACGTCGCCGACAGCCTTTCCGGACCGCTCGGGAAGGAGTGGGCGGTTACGGTGAGCGAGTTGGAGAACAGGATCCCGTTGGAATCGGTGCTGGACAGTCTCGCGAAGAGAGTGGAGGTGAGAGAACTCACGTCGGTGGTCAACAGGCTCAAAAGCTACTATCACATGGGCCTCCCGGAGGTGCCCTTCGGGGATATGGACAGCATGCTGGTACAGATACAGGCTATTCAAAGGCGGGCACAGATAAAGCGTATGACCACCCCGCTCATGTTTTACACGGGAGCGGGTTTTTTAACCCTGGTGGCTCCGATCATCGTTGCGGTGCTGATCATGATGTTCCACTCGATGATCTCCGGAGTAATTATTTGAGGAGGGAGGTGCGTAAAACTTGAGTGAGTGGCTGGAAAAACTGTTGACCCTGGCATTCTGGCTCGCCATAACAATCATGATCGGTCTTGCGGTTTATCACTTCCTGCCGGGCGCGGCTCAGAACTGGATTACCACCCAGATCAACGCCATCTTCAGTTTCGGCAGTAACGTCATCAACAACTCGATGCAGTAGTTCAAATCCGGTGGGAGGCTAAGCCCTCCCACCCAAGGGAGGGCTTACGTTGCTTTTTCTCTCGAGAATCAAGGAGAGACTGGCGTCCGAACGCGGCTCGGTGGACATCTGGATCGCACTCACCATAGCCATAATCATCCTGCTGCCGACGTACTACGCGACATCGCAGGTCGTGCAGGCGGCGCGGCTCAGAACCATCCTGCAGCAGGGTGCGAACATGGTCGCCCAGGCGGAGGCCGCCGCCGGCGGCTACACCCAAAACGTGCAGAGGGCCCTGACGAACTACGTCACGTCCAACGGCCTCAACCCAGGCCGGGTGTACGTCAGCACCACCCCCGGCCAGCAGGGCTACGGGCAGGACAACATGAACGTCGTCCTGGGCTACGACTACGACGTGGTGTTCCCCGGCACGCCGTGGACGATCTGGCACAGCTACGTCCAGAGCGGCAACCCTCAGATACAGAGCGACTACGTGCCGGGGGCGATAGACGCTTCCATAACCTCGCCGGGCGGGTTCACCGGGACGGAGGGAGGGAAGGGGAACACCAACCCTCCAACTCCGGGGCCGGTGACCGTAGTGAACAGCCTGACCCTCTCGCTGAGTCCGTCCTCCGCGCAGGCCGGCCAGAGCGTGACGGTTTCCGGGCAGGTCCTCGAAGGGTCCAACCCGCCGCCGGCGGGCACGATCGTGAACATTGCCGTCAATGGGGCCGGGATCAGCGTCTCCGGCAGCACGGACGCGAACGGCGGTTACGGCGCGAGCTTCACCGTGAAAAGCGCGGGCACCTACACGGTGACTGCATCGTGCGGCATCGCAACGGCCTCCCGGCAGCTTGGCGTCACCCCGGCGGCGGCCTCCCAAATCCAGTTGACGGCCCCGCAGTCGGTGACGGTGGGAAACAAGCTTCAAATAGACGGCCAGGTGACGGATCGGTTCGGCAATCCGGTCAGCGGTGCGGTCGACGTGACCTCCAACGACCAGGCCGACATACCGTCTGGTCCGCCTGCCGGACCGTTGACCGCCGCCGACGGGACTTTTCAGATGATGGTGAACGAGGTCACGATGAGTCCGCTCGACTCGCCCCTGACCGTGACTTTCGCATCCGGGACGGCTTCGGCGACAGCCAGCGTGAGCGTCCTGCCCGGGCCGCCCGAGGGTATCACCCTAATCCCCTCGGCGACGACGGTCACGGCCGGGCAGAGCGTGGCGTTCACCGGCCGGGTGACCAGTGTGGCCGATACGCCTGTCGCGTCTGCCACGGACGTTGCGATCGGCGATTCAGCGGATAGCCAGGACGCCTTTCCGGTCATGGTCCAGACCGACCAGAACGGTAGTTACTCGACCAACCCTATAACGATGACCCTGGTGGGCACCCAGGCGGTGACCGCCGCGGTGACGGAAAACGGCCAGACAGTCAGTGCCGCCGCCAACGTCGTCGTCAGTCCGGCTGCGCCGGCGGACGTCAAGGACCTGACGGCCAATCCCAACCCGGTGTTTCAGGGGGCCCAGACCACGATAACCGGTGAGGTGACCGACCGGTACGGCAACCCTGTGCCGGGGGCGACGATAACCCTCAACTCAAGCGGTTTCGCCAACCCGTACACTACCCTTACAACGTCCGCCGGAACCTTCGACGTGGGGGTGGTCTTCAGCACGTCCGGTACACAGACTCTCTCCGCGGAGTACAACGGTCAAGTCCTGTCCCCCGGCGGGATACAGGTGACGGTCGAGGAGCAGGGGGCCTACCTCGTGACGCCCCAACCCGCAAGTCGCAGCGCCACGGCCGGCCAACCGGTCAGCGTGTCGTTCCTGGTGACCAGCTCGGTGGGCAGCCTGGTGGCCGATGCTCCGGTGACATTTTCCGCATCTCCGGCGGGGAGCACGTCTTTGTCGGTTGCGTCGGGAACTACAAACTCAAATGGCTTGGTCAGCCTGACGGTGACACCGGAAAGTTCCGGCATAACCTCCGTGACGGCCACGGTCGCCGGCTGCGGTGGGACGGCCAAGCTCGACGTATCGGCGGCCGCGCCTTACCAGATCACGTCGATCCAGATAACACCCAGCTTCATCCAGGTCAACCCGTCCCAGAGCGACTGGCCCGTGGCGAGCGGCCAGGTGTTGGACCAGTACGGGAACCCCGTGGTGGGTGCGAATATAACCGTTTCGGGCGGCTACGGCCCCCAGGCTACGGGCACGACCAATGCCAACGGCGTCTTCAGCGTCGGTGTGGACCCCATCAGCGTGGGCGGGCCATATTACGTGACGGTTCAGGCCAGCGACTCCCTGGGGAGCGTGACCGCGACCTCCGGGACGGGGCTGACGGTGGTCCAGTACCCGCCGGCGACGATGGAAATCTCCCTGATCAACCCGGGTCAGACGATCTACACCGGGCAGCTGATACCGGTCTACTGCATCCTGTACAACCAGAACATGCAGCTATGGAGCGACGCCGTGGTCAGGTTCGTCAGTGTGACCGACCAGACTGCGCAAATCTCGAACCTGACCCCCTCCGGGCCAGCAGGCAGCGGAACGGGCTCCCTGCAACAGGACACCGGCACCTATGGCAACGGCGAGGCTGCCGTGAACGTAAATTTCGACCAGAGCGGCTCCCAGACCGTGTTGGCGGAGTTGTACATCAACGGTAATTTTACGGGTACCGTCGCGGCGCTTACGGTGACCGTGCTTCCCGGGGCGGTAAGCCAAATAGCGTGGAATCCGGTCCAGCCCGGTACGACCGTAACCGCGGGGACCACCCTGACGGTATCCGGGGTAGCCTTGAACAGTCTGGGGGATCCGGTCCCAAACGGGACGCAAATCCTGGTGCAGTTGGCCTGGGCGAACAGCCAAACGACCTATACCACGACGGGAGGCCGGTTCCAAGTCAGCCTGTCTCCAACGGGCAAAGGCTCATATTGGCTCCAGGCCGTGGCCAGCGGCCAGACATTTAACGGCGTGCTTATGACCATCCAGCCGGGGCCGATCACTTACGCCAGTCCCTGGGGAGTAAACGGTAGCAGTAACATATCGGAGACGACGATAAACGGCATCCAGTATTACACGTTGAACACTCCGATACCCCCTGGCGACAACGGTATTACGTGGACTGTGCATGACCAGTATTGGAATGCTGAAAACGACGTACCCGACAACATCACGATTACGTGTACCGCGTTGAGCGGAGGGCCTGCTCCCTTTTCGAGCGTTCAGGCGCCCAACCCAACCGGTCAACAGGCTACCATTAATACGCCCGGGTATTACTTTCCCGTTGGTCAGTATCAGTTCACGGTTGCGAATAATGCGACGGGGAAAATACTCTCCTACTACACGATCACAGTTGCGAACAACGCGCTGCAACCGTACGAGATTACGGACGTTACGCTGACTTACGGTGGTAATACGTATGGGCCGTATTACCCAAATACCCCGCAGTACACCAACGGGACGACCCTGAATGTGCCGGCCGGGACCAATGTAACGATGTCCGGTGAACTGGTCACTCAATCCGGCCAGCCGGTACCCGACTGGTATCAGATTTATTATGCCTGGGGCGGTACGGGTACCCTTGAACAGACCGTGTCAACCGACCAGAACGGCAGGTTCAGCGTTTCTAGTATCCCGTACGAGGCCGGGAGCGGAAGCAACTGGTTCAATATGTGGGCGAGTACGGGATCCCAATCGTTCAACCAGCCTTTCAACGTGACTCCGGCTCCGGTCAATCAAAGCGGCCAAATTACGGTGACTGTGAATCCGCCGGTGATAGGGGAGCAGTCGTGGTGGACCCAGGGTATTTCGTTCAACGTGCGCGTGGCCGCTTTCGATCAGTATGGCAACCCCGTCACCGGGAGCGCGACATTGAACACGCCGGTGCCGGCGCCCAACGGTTCGTCTCCCCAGGTTTTCTCTGCGGTTCTATCCAATGGACAGGCCACGTTTTCCGGCATTCAAAACAACGTCGACGCGAATGGCACATACCCGATAACGGTAACCGTCACCGACCAGTACGGAGATAAGTTGTCAAAAACCGCTTACATCACGGTCAACTAAGGAGGTAATAGTTTGCTCAAACCAAAGCAGAAATCCGTCATGGTGTCCATCATGATAGGCGTCCTCGGTTTCGTGGGCGCCTACCTCGCGGGGCACGCCGGCATCCCCAGACAGTCCGACATCATCGTGGCGGCCAGGACACTTAAACCTGGCGAGACGCTGACCAATGGCGACATCACCATTGTTCCCGTGCCCGGAAAGGTGCCGCCCACCATAATCACCAAGCAGACAATGGGTAAATTCGTGAATCAGGCGGTGGACTACGAGATCCCTGCGGGGGTGCCCGTCTCCGAGAATTACTTCTCGTCGAAGCCTGAAAGAGAAGGGTTGTATGAAGGCCAGGTCGGTATCTGGCTGGCCGTCAGCCTCAACGACGGTGGAGACGTCATGCCCGGGGACAGGGTGGACGTGTTCACCAGCACCAACAATGCAATGCAGGCCGCAGGGTCTCCGGTACTGTCGTATGTCAGGGTCGTCCGTTCGGTCAATTCGAACGGCGACGACCTCAACCGGGTGAAACAGGTCAGCACCGTCGGCGCCACTCCCCTGGCCAGTCCGGGGGTGCCGGCCGCTGTGGAACTGGCGGTCACGACCCAGCAGGCGGACCTGATAGCGTCGCTCACACACTCGTCGCATCTGCTCCTCGCACTGTCGCCGTGGTCGCCTGCCGATAATTCGTCTTCCGTTGCGGGAAGTGTCCAGCCGGTAATTCCCGGCCAGATTGCTCCCGGGCAGTCATCTTCCGGGCAGACCGGTCAACAAACGGTTCCAAGCGCACAACCAGCGCCCGCCACTCAGTCGCAAGTGCAAAATCAAGGGGGTACGAAAAAGTGATCGGAAAAATTAGGGACAAGAAACTCGTTCTGATGACCGCCGGGGCCGTCGCGGCCCTGGCGGTCATCCTTCTCGTGATGCATGTTGTAAGCACCAGGGCAGCCGGGAACGGGTCGATGGGGATACCCATCAAGCCCGACTACAGCCTCGTGCCCATCTACACCATGCAGGGCAACCAGGCGTACATGAACTCCCATGCGACGCCGCTCCTCTTCGTTGACCGGTCGGACCGGTCCGGGAAATACGCCGGTGCGGTTCAGGCCATGCTGCAGAAATTGCACCCGGCCAAACCGTTGGTGATGGTTTCCACGGACTTCTCCTCGCCGGACCTGAAGAGCGCGGAGGCGGTCACGGCGGCCTGGGAAAAGGAGTACGGCCTGACCCTGCCGGTGGTCCTCCAGGCCGGTGACGCCCAGGCTTACGCGCCACAGGTGCCCATGTTGCTGTACTACACGGTTCAAAACGGCAAGACGGTCAAGAACGTTCTCACCGTCGTGCCGACAAAGGCACAACTGTTGGCGATCTGCGGAACTTACGCAGGTCCCCCGTCGAAGGAGATCGTCCCGACGCCTGCAAAAAAGTAGGGCATTTCGCGGGTGGTTTCGAGAGGTGCCTGTGTTCTGGTCAACACGGGCATCTCTTGCAACGGGCGAATTTGGCTTTGGGAGGGGATGATTAGTATTCTTAAAAAGCTGCTCAAGTCCGAACGTGGAGACATGGGTATATACGTCATGCTCATCATGTTAATAACGGTAACGGTAGTGATTGTAGCGGCCATAGCATTTGTATGGAGGTTTTGGATCATAAAAAACCATGTGGCCGAGGGTTTGCACGAGGCGTTGATCCAGGCGGCCGACGACGCCGGCTCGTACAGCGTCCAGTACCAGTACGAGTCCGGTTCCAACCAGATGGTCATCAACAAGGACGAGGCGCAAACAGTGTTCAACTCGTTCCTGCCGCTCAATACCGGATTGACCTCCAATCAATACACCCTGGAATACTTCGAGGTCTACGGCCCCACCGACCAGGGGAAACCGTTGCCCGGAGGGGTTCCGGGGGTGGTGCCGGGCACAGCCATCTATGCGATGATACAGGTGGACATCCCGGTAGGAGATATCGTCGGGATGCCGAAGTTATCAAGGCAGGTGCTTTACATGCCGATAAGCGACATGGTGTCTCCCAACAGATTCCACAATTCGTTGGGTCAGTGGCAGGGGGGCTGACGGCCAATTCGGGTTCACGCACGTACGATTTCGACAGAGAGCGATCCCCGGCCGGGATACCCGGGGCGGTAGACCTGAAACCGTATCGAGCATTGGCTACATGGTCCCTCCGGTCCTTGCCTTGCGGCAACAAGGGAGCATTGGCGTGGTCGCAACCGGGTGCGCGGTCGCGGCCACGCCCGGGTGCGGGTGCTCGTACCAGCCAGGCTCCACGTGGGAGCACAAGGGACCGGCGTCCCTGAATGACATTAAGGCCGGGGAAACCGCGTCGGGAGACCGGGCTGCCTAAATTTTTCTCCCGGGCAGGATAATGGGGCAAGCTTGCGCGAAAATATATATTTGTGTTTAACTACCGCACATGGAAGGATGGTTATTTTATGACAACTCGGACAACCAGCCAGGTTTTTCAAGAGGCGGTCAACTATTTTACCCTTCTTTCGTTGGCAAACCAGAGCGAGAAGAGGCTTGCAAATTACCATGCGCTTCTTGACGATAAAATAGACCCGACTTTGTCATTGGTCAAACAATTCAATGTAGTCGCAAAAGTACTAAATTTGCCGATTGGTGACGTAACCAATGCATATAACCATGTACTTCATTCGTTACAGTCCCTTTTCAGAGAATACAGGGACGCCAAGATCGTCAAGATCGGGAGTGATGGTTATCCCAAATTGCTTGCAACCCTGAACGGTGCACCAGCTTTTTTGTTCCTTTACGGGATTGGCGAACTATTCACATTTCCCATTGTTTCTATAGTAGGCACGCGCAACGCTTCCACAGAAGGAAAACTGCGAGCCAGAAAGCTGGCAGCGCTGCTCGCCAAGCGGAACATCGTGGTGGCGTCCGGCCTGGCCAAAGGAATAGATTATGCTGCTCACGAAGGAACCATTGTGGCCGGCGGCTATACTATTGCCGTATTGGGCACGCCGTTGAACAGGTTTTACCCCAAGGAACACGAGAAGCTCCAAAGACTTATCGGAGAGACCGGACTTCTTGTTTCGCAGTTCTCACCGTCGGCACAAGTTATGCCATACAATTTTCCAAAAAGGAACTTCGTAATGAGTGGGATGAGTCTGGCAACTGTCGTGATTGAAGCAGGCGAATCAAGCGGCGCATTGATACAGGCAGATTTTGCACTGAAACAAAAGCGTAAACTGTTTATACCAAGAAGTATCTTAAACGACAATCGGCTTAAATGGCCCGCCAGATTCATAAAAGGGGAAGGTGCTAGCGTCTTTGCAGATATCGACGACCTGGTTGAAAAGCTTTCTCCGTATCTGCCGGGTACAGCCGACAGACAAGGTACTGCCAACCAAAGTACACGGTTAGTCACATGTTCACTGAGTTAAACGAACTAAAAGGCCTAATCGTCAATGACATTTCTTTGTATTTTGGGGTAGAGTACGTGAAGGAACTAGCCGATAAGCTTCCGCTTGCATGCATGGTTCCGCAACAGGAGGTAAGGACATGGTCGAGTCAAGTAGGGTCACATTGCGTACTGCTTCCCTGCGAAGAACAGCCCGACAAACTTTTTTCAATACAGCCGTTTGTTAAACGTGGCATGTTGGAACTGGGTATACAGCCCTATGAGTGTGCCTATTTAACAACAGACAGTGAAACCATTCCAGAGGCAATACAGCTTAGGGTTGGCACAATATTGTCGCCTAATACAGCTCCACCCAACCATTGGGTGCCGGATTTCTTGGTAGGTAGTAAGAGTGAACTTAATGATGTGATATCTCGTGATAATATGGGTTATTTTGCCGAGTCCCTAGCCGTCCACACTCCTAGCCCAGTAAAGGGGTGTGGATTTTCGCCGCGCATACCTGAGCGGATGGTCGGTTGGCCCATAGAAGTTATAGCACTTGGCAGGTATTTTACAGTAGAGGACCAAAGGTCGCAAAAGCACGCTCTGTCTCGAAGGATTATTGATAGCAAGCGCACCGAACGGCAGGATGCGCTTTTTGGGCGCATGCTCGAGTCGGTGGTCGAGTACCGAATGAAACAGCAGAAAATAGACTATGTTACCAGGGTTCCGCCTCGTCCTGGTCAACCTGATCGGCTATTAAGATTCTTAAACAAGATGAAAGCAGATTATATACCGCTCGTTAAACCTGAAATATTGGAGTGCGTAACTGGTTATCCTTCTCAAAAGAACATGAGCGCGATAGAAAGATGGCAAAATGTTGCAGGTAAATTTGTTTCTCGTTCTCATTTGGCTGGCAAACACGTAGTTCTTTTTGATGATGTCATGACAGTTGGTGCAACACTTGGAGAATGTTCGAGGGCTTTGTTGTCAGCGGGGTGTTCAAGGGTAACCGCTGTTGTTCTTGGTATTACCCAGCGAAGGATTTTACCTTATGCTGATCAGTTCATTCACTGCCAGGACGCTAATTGCAAAGGAAGGCTTGTACTTCGTTTTAGGGCGAACGATGCCAGCGCCTTTTGGGGCTGTGAAAACTGGCGCCATACGGGGTGCAAATGTAGTATGCCTTACATAGTTGGCTGGCGCAAACTCAATGAGTTGAATACAGTCGATATTTACGAGGATATTACCGATATTGAATTCTGATGACTTTCGATTACAGGCTCTGATATCGAAATAATTACCGGCGTAAGCCGGTTTTCCCTATGTTAAGGGAGCAAAACTCCCGGGAAATTCACTAACAAGGAAGGGGGATTTTTTCCCGGCTTATGTAAGGTATGCGTGTACCCATAATAATTCAGAGGAGATGAGTTCCACATGCGCAAACTGACTATGATCTCGGTCCTGCTGGCCTTGGCGCTTGCTACAGCCGGCCCGGCATGGGCGGACGCGCCGGGGGTGAAGGTGATAAACGCTTGGCTGGCAGGTAGTGAGGGGCTGAATTTTGCCGGTACGTTAGGTAGTGGGAGGTACAATATAGTTGTATCTGCGCCCATTGGATCTCAGGATACCATGAAACTTGACAGCACCGGGGCCATTGAGGCGGCCTACAGGTACAACCCCGAGGGCGTTGAGAGAGCGCTGGGCACGTTCCACAACGGGGTACCGGTGGCGTACTCCGCGGGCCTGATCGCCTACATGGCCCGGGTCGGTTTCAATCCGGCGGTGGTGGGCGGACCGAACATCCCGCCCGGGTCGGTGACCCAGGCCATGATGCCCAATGGTTATCTGCTTATCGACCAGATTGGGCAGGACGGGTGGGCCGTGCAGCTCAACCCGGGCGAGACGCCGGCGGCTCTGGCCGGCGCGGTGAAAACACCCGCGCCACAGCAGGTAAGCAAAAGCACTCCGAACCCGACCTACGTGAAGCCGCAACCGTCCGAGGTGCAGACGAAGGCCACACCGCAGGAAGTGGCGACCACCAGCCCTTCCGTTCCCGCGCCCGGGAAAGGAAGCTCGGCTGCGCAAAAGCTGACCAAAAACCAGCAGAAGGCGGCCGCCGAGCACGTGCCGGAGAGTTACATCACCAACCCGCCGGCGGTCCATGTGCCGCAGGCCAAGCCGGCGACAAAGCCCTTCCCGTGGAAATGGGTTTACATCGGTGGCGGGGCCCTGCTGCTGATCGCGGTGACGGTCCTGAAAGTGCTTCGAAAAAACCGTAATACTGATTTTCGTTGCCTATCGGTCAGGCGAGAGGTATAATATGGGCAGGATCGGCTGGTGCCGGTTGCTTGGAGTTTTTTAGCCCAGGCAGGGAAACGCTCACCGAAAAGAAAGGCGGCTGTTCTAATAATGCGGAATTATACGGTTATTCTAAAACATGAACCTGTTAATAATGGATACAGCGTAT
>JAJYZD010000030.1 GCA_021800315.1 Bacillota bacterium
GAGCCAAAAGATCAGGTGGTCCGGCTTCCGGCCGGGCTAGACCTTTGCACGGAGTCAAAAAGATAAATTAATTTTTACCGACAGGAATTTGTCGCACCGTGGGAGAAGGACTTAACCACTACCTGCTAAAGTAGGTGAGTTAGCTGCCGACTGAAAGGCGGCTAAAGGGGGGTACCCGCCCGCAGGGTGGGTCAGGGTTGTTGAGTAATATTTCCGCTTCCCAAAACCCCCGTTTTCCGGGGCACCCGCCCGAATGGTGGGTCGGGGTCAGAGGAACAGATGCTAAAGCTGTCCGGCTGAAAGCCGGAGGTTTTAAACCTGGCGGCTGGAAAATAAAGAGGTTGTGATGACTGAAGTCATCATGTTTGACCCAGGGAATTAATAACAAGACACAGGGCAACCACGAAGGTGCTCGTATCCTGCTGAGGGAGGGAGTATTTCGTGGTTTATTTTTTGTTTGGCTACGGGTGACACCCTGGTTAGGTCTGGGTATGATTAAATATGTAAGCGCATGGTACCGTGCGCGATTAACAAGAAGTGCTTGTTTCCCACAGGAGGAAAAAATATGATAGAGACTAATCCGACTCACGGAAAACTGCGCCAAGCCTTCCAGCTTTTTGACTTATCGACCCTATCTGTTTCAAGCGTTGCTCCCATGTTTAGCGTCGCGGCGGCCGGTGGCGCGATGGCCCAGGCCGCCGGGGCGGCGGTTCCGCTGGCTATTGTGCTGATCGCCATTCCCTTTCTCTTATGTTCATGGATATTTCTTTCTTTGAACCAGCATTTCCCCAATGCCGGTGCCTCATATCATTGGTCCCGACGTATCATCGGGATCAATTATTCCAACTATCAGGCCTGGATCGTTATTATGGCCTATTTCTGGTCTATCCCTCCCATCCTGCTCCCAGCTGCCACATTTACCCTTGGGGCGCTGGGGATTAATTCCCCGAGTAACGCTCTGCAAATGTTAGTTGCCATATTATGGGCTCTCTTTGCCGCAGCCGTTCTACTGTGGGGACCGCGTCTCACTGCGCGGGTAACCCAGATATTCTTGTTCGTCGAGGTTGTTTCCGTCTTGGCCATGGCTATCATTGGCTATGCTTCCTGGGGACCAGCGGTAACCGGGGCGGCCGATTTCTCCTTCCAGCACATCCATTGGGTCGGAGTGGTTGTCTGTATGGTCATTGCCGCGACCATCGTTGACGGCTGGGAGATTGATTCCTACGCGTCCGAAGAGGCGCACAAACCGAGAATCACCCCTGGTTGGGGTGGTATCATCGGAGCACTGTCGGTTGTGGTTTACTATCTGACAATATGGCCTCTGTTACTGCACCAGGTACCATTGCAGACGTTGCAAAACAGCAGCAACACGTTGGGTACCTGGGGTGCGGCGGTGATGCCACATTTTTTGTCTCTGCTTCGTATTGCCGTTATCGCATCCACGGCCGGTAGTTTATGGCTGACCACGTTTATTTTATCACGCGCACTGTTTGCTATGTCGCGTGATGGACTGATGGCTAAATGGGTAGGAGCATTGAATAAACACTGCGTCCCGCGTATGGCCATCATAATACCTATTATGTCATCTATTGCGGTAGTGCTAATGCAGGTATTCTTTCCTTCGATGCAGGCGCTTTTTAGTGTGGTGTTAAGCGCCGCCGGGTTTTTCCTGGTAGCTGAATTCTTGTTTGATGGTATAAATATGTTCGCTTTCCTTGTGTTGCATCATAAAACAGTGCGTCACAGCATGAAGAAACACCGGCATATGGGCCTTTTATTGGCTTCAGTCGTGGTTGTTGCGAGCCTGTCTGTAGTGGAAGTATTGTTTTTTATCTACGGACCGAAATATATCGGGTCCGGCATCGATCAAACGATAATTGCCATGTTCCTGCTGGGAATCATCTATATTATCTGGTTAAAATGGCACAAAACTGGCACGAAGACATTTATATTTAACGAAAACGACGCCAGTTACGTCGCCAGTGCTGGACCGGTTTTGATCCATGATAGACGGTATTAGCTTTGTGTTGTTCATACCTCTACCCGGGGTTCGTACTGCTTGAGAGCAGGGCGCCGGGGTTGTGTCTGTACTTTTCCCAGGCCGTCCCTGCTACTCCACCCGCAGCCGGATGAACTTCCTCTTGCCCGCCTTGACGATCATCCCGTCCACGGGCAGCAGGTCCAGTTCTTCGTCCTCCAATTTCCGGCCGTCGACCCGCACGCCGCCCTGCCTGATCAGGCGGCGGGCCTCGCCGCTGGAACCGGCCGCCCCGGCCTCCACCAGGAAGCGGGGCAGAAAAAGGCGCCCATCCTCCAGTTGCGATGGTTCAACCTTCCAATCAGCAACCTCGTCGGGGATTTCGTGCTGCCGGAAGATGCGGACGAACTCCTCCTCGGCCTCCCGGGCCGCATCACCTCCGTGGTAGGCGGTCACGATCTCCCTGGCCAGCCGCATTTTCAGGTCCCGGGGATGGATGCCGCCTTCCCGCAGGCCCCGCTCTATTTCCCGCAGTTCCTCAAGGGAAACGCCGGTCACCAGTTCGAAGTAGCGCACCATGAGGCTGTCGGCCATGGACATGGTCTTGCCGTACATCTCACGGGCCGGTTCGTCGATGCCTATGTAGTTGTCCAGACTCTTGGACATTTTCTGGACTCCGTCCAGACCTTCCAAAAGGGGCATGGTCACGGCCACCTGGGCTTCCTGCCCGTATTCGCGCTGCAGGTTGCGGCCCATGAGCAGGTTGAACTTCTGGTCGGTGCCGCCCAGTTCCACGTCGGCTTGGAGGGCCACCGAGTCGTAACCTTGCATCAGCGGGTATAGAAACTCGTGGATGCTGATAGGAACGTTTTCGCGGTAGCGACGGGAAAAGTCGTCCCTTTCCAGCATGCGCGCCACGGTGCACTTGGCCGTAAGTTCCAGCACGTCGGCGAAGGTGAGCTTTGATAGCCACCGGCTGTTGAAATCGAGCCGGGTCCGGGCCGGGTCGAGCACCTTGAAGGCCTGCCGCTCGTAAGTGCGGGCGTTGGCCTTGATCTCCTCGTCGGAAAGCCTCTTCCTGGTCTCCGATCGGCCGGTGGGATCGCCCACCTTGGTCGTATAGTCGCCGATCAGCAGCACGGTGTCGTGACCCAGATCCTGGAACTGGCGCATCTTGTGCAGGACCACGGTATGTCCCAGGTGAATGTCGGGAGCGGTGGGATCGAGACCCAGTTTCACCACCAGGGGTTTCCCCGTGCTCTCCGAACGTTTCAGCTTGGCCGCCAGGTCTTCCCCGGGTACGATCTCGGCTACGCCGCGTTCGATGATCTTCATCTGTTGTTGCCATGCGAGCATATGTTCCCATCCCCCTTAAACTCCCGCCCATTATACCAGAAGGGACCCGAGGGGTAAAGGGTGACCGCAAAAGACACTAAGATCAAGGCCTGGCGAACCATTTACCCCGGGCTCCGCAAAAAAGCATGACCTGTAGAGCGAGGTAGCCCGCCGTTCCGAAAGCCGAAAAGAGGAACGGCTCGAAACCTGTCGAACTCCTGGATTGCAAACCCACTCTTGGCGTGAGCCGGCGGCGGAATCTTTGCCGCCGGCTGCCATCTGCCACCACCCGGTCCGAAGGAGTGACGAGCCGTGCCCTCATTTGAAAGTATATACGCTGAACAGACCGTTGGTAAGCTGACGATGTCCGACCGCATGATCCCTTCCGGTCACCTCGCAAGCAGGTTTCCGAAAGAGGCATGCGGAGCCTTACCCGCATCTCCCGCCTTATCGTTCAACTTCGGGGCCATGGCCTGGTCGCCCAATTTCCCCTCTCCCGCCGCTACCGCGGGGTCACGCTCCCTTCACCCCGGGGGAACCCACCATTATACAGTTACTTACACATAAGGTAAATAGAGACACAAATGCGCTATTCTCAGGCATTTTTAAGTATATTTTGTTATCTTAAGCCGAAGGTTACTCCCGGCTGGGTAAATCATCGCTTTTCGGAGGAATGGATAAAGCGCCCTTTCCAGTTCCGATAACCAGTTAACTACCGGCCCGCGATGAAAGTGGTGCGGGGACAGTCGCAGGCCTGTACCCGGTAGAATACGTCAGGAGGGATACTATGGCCGAGGAGGCTGGCCGGCTGAAGCGGACAGTGCTAAAAAAAACCGCACGACGGGGGATAGGCAGAGTTCTTTTGGCGGCCGGGCTTTTACTGATGCTTCTGGTAACGGTACGCCTGTGGCTGATGTGGAAAAACCTGCCTAAAGCGACGTGGTCACCGAGCAGCACCGGAAGTTCGATACTATATGACGTTCACGGTCAGGTCATCACCACCTTGCACGGAGCGAAAAACACTCTTCCGGTAACTCTGAATCAGATCCCGCCGCAGCTTCAGCTGGCGGTGATGGCGGTTGAGGATCACAATTTCTACATCAATCACGGTTTCGACCTGAGCAGCATCTTCCGCGCCGCCCTGGCGGACATTAAGGCCGGAATGCACCCGGTGCAGGGGGCCAGCACGATAACGGAACAATTGGCCAAGGAACTTTTCTTATCCGACCGCAAAACTATTTCCCGCAAAATTGAGCAGTTCATGCTGGGCTTGGAATTGCAACACGGGTATACCAAGTCGGAGATACTGCAGAAGTACCTCAACGTCACTTACTTCGGACAGGGCGCTTACGGTGTGGGTGCGGCCAGCCAGACCTATTTCGGCACCGGGGTGGCCCACCTGGACCTGGCCCAGTCCGCCCTCCTGGCCGGAGTGATCAATGCTCCCAGCCTTGACGACCCCCTGGTGCATCCCACCGCCGCCAGGGACAGACAAAGACTGGTTTTGGCCGACATGGCCCGCTACGGCTACATCACCCCGGCCCAGGAACAGGCGGCCCTGGCCGAAAAGCTCCATTTCGTTGCCAATGGTCAGGCATCTACGTACCCCGCCCCCTACTTTGTTGATTACGTTATCGAATACCTGAACACCAAGCTGGGACTGCCGTTGAACGAGATCTTGAGCGGCGGCCTGCGCATCTACACGACCCTGGATCCCCGGGTCCAGGCCGCGGCGGATAGCAGCGTGGCCCAGGTGATGAACCGCGCCTTTCCCCTCCATTCCGGCCAAAAGCCTAATCCCCAGGCGGCCGCCCTGACCATGGATCCCCGCAACGGCTACATTTTGGCCATGGTGGGCGGGCGGACCCATCCCGGCCTCCTGATCCGGAACCGGGCGATCACCGGCCTGGGCCCGTACGAGGGGATGCTGCGCCAGCCCGGTTCGTCCATCAAGCCGCTGTTTACCTACACTCCGGCCATTGTGTCCGGATTGACCGAGATGACCGTGATGGACGATGTTCCCTTCAGCATCGTAAAGGGACGGATATGGCCGGAAAATGACGATCACCTTTTCCGGGGATATATGACCCTGCGCCACGCCCTGGCCATCTCCGACAACAACGTGGCGGTCAGGACCCTGGCGAGAATCGGGGTTAACAACGGATTCTCCTTCGCCCGCAACCAGTTCCATCTTACGACCCTCGTGCCGTCCGGCAGCCGAAACGACGATACCCTGGCCGCCACCCTGGGAGGTCTGACCAAGGGAGTATCGCTGGAGGAAATGGTCGCAGCGTACTCCGAGTTGGCCAACGGCGGCACAAGGGTACCCCCGGTGGCCGTCCTGAAAGTGGAAAAGGCGGACGGGTCCCTGCTTTACAGTTACCAGCCGCGCCAGACTCGCGAATTCAGCCCCCAGGCGGCCTATATCGTGACCAAGATGCTGGAGAAAGTACTCGCCTACGGGACGGGATCCGGGTTTCCCTTAAACCGGCCCGCAGCGGGAAAAACGGGAACCACCAACAACGGTCACAACGGCTGGTTTATCGGCTACACGCCGCAGATGGTAACCGGGGTTTGGACCGGGTACAGCAACCGTCTGCCGAAGCCGCCCAGCGGCTTTTACGGAGCCACCTACTCGGGTCCCATCTGGCACGACATCATGACCGCGGCACTCGCCCCGCGACCCGTGGAGCACTTCACCCGCCCTCCGGGGATTGTCACGGAGGATGTGAGCATCCGCTCGGGGTTGCTGCCCGGTCCCTACTGCCCGCCCCAAGACATCAAAGCCGGTCTCTTCATTCAGGGAACGCAGCCCACCACCCACGGCGAGGTTCACGTCCCGGCCGTCGTCAGCTCGCAGAACCCCCGTCTTTTGTGGGCACCCGGCTCACCCGGAACCCCGGAAACCAGGATATTCTGGCGGCGTCCCTCCCATCTATTGACCATCCCCGCCGGGATCCCCCCACCGGACATCATCGTCCGGAACAAGTGGGTGCCGGTGCGCTACGCCGCAGCCGGATCGCAGCCCGCGGTATCGCGTTTCGGAACCACCGCGCCGGTAAAGAATACCGGGTAGGCGGCTTGCGGGGACCCGTGTTTCAGGTTCCCCGGGGGCGCTGGAAAGGCAAGGGCCCTGCCGGAAGTTATCCGCCAGGGCCCCGCTTGCACGCCGGATCAGCTGTTGGCGCTATGGGACTGGTCGATCCAGATGTACTGCAGGGGATCCATCAGGGTCGCGTTGATGTAGAAACCGTGCACCCAGGGCTGGACGGCGAAAATGGAATTACCGTAATACATCGGTACCCAGTCGGCGTCCTTCATGATCTGGTTGGTAACCTGTTTGTAGATCTGGAAACGGGCCGCATCGTTGGGCATGGTTTGGGCCTGGTTGAGCCAGGCGTCGACCTGCGGGTTGGAGTACATGGTCGCGTTATTCATCGGCTGTTGGTTGGTGTTGAACAGCGTGTTCAGGAAATCGGAGGCGTCGGGGAAATCCTGGGTCCAGGCCAACTGGAAGAAAGGGGTCTGCCCCTTTTCATTGAGGGCCAGGAAGGAATTCCAGTCCATAGCGTCGATCTTCACCGTAATCCCGACGTTCTGCAGCATGCTTTGGACCGCGGCGTCAATCTTCTTGTCATCGACCTGATTATCTGAATAGAGAGTCGTCGTGAAGCCATCCTTATAGCCGGCTTCGGCCAGCAGTTGCCTGGCCTTGTCCGGATCGTAGGTATAGGTGGCGTCCGGGGCCAGGTGCTTGACGTAGCCCTCAATGCCCGGCGGCAGCGGCTGGTCGGCCGCGATAAACCGGTTATTCATGAGTTTCAGGATCTCCTGCTTGTCAATGGCGTATTCCACCGCCTGCCGGACCAGGGGAGTATTGAACGGCTTCATCTTGTTGTTCAAACCCAGGTAATAGGTTGCGTTCTGCGGCTCCGTCACGATGTCCTTTTTCAGGGTGGGATCGGACAAGAACTTGGGGTACAGTGACGAGGGGATATCTCCTCCCATATTCCAGCCCATGAAGGCCGTTTGGCCGTTTTCGAAGTGCATGCCGTCCAGTTGATCGTCTGTGTTGACGGTCAAAATGACTTTATTCAGGTAGGGCAGATGGTTGCCGTACTGGTCGACCATGAAGTAGTCGTGGTTCCTGGTCAGAACGGCTTCCGAGGTGCTGTACGACTGCAGTTCGAAGGGGCCGCTGCCCATAGCGTCCTTGGTGTCGAAGGCCTGGTTGCCCACTTTGTCGATGAACTTCTGGTCCACGGCCGAGAAGAAGGGCATGGCCACCACGTTGAGAAAGAACGGTTCGGGCTGGGTCAGCTTGACGACCAGGGTATCCGGATCAGGCGCGAAGAGGCCCGCCACCGTTTTGGCCTGGCCCTTGTTGTAAGCGGTCGAGCCCACGACGATGGGATCGATAAAACCTTCGCCGCCCGACCCTATAGCCGGATCCAGGACGCGCTGGAACTCGTCGATGAAGGACTGGGCGGTCACCGGGTCGCCGTTCCAAAACTTGACGTTCTTGTGCAGATGGAAGGTGTAGGTCTTCCCGTCCTGGGAGATATCCCAGCTCTTGGCCACCATGGGCACGATCTCGCTGGTAGTGCCCTTGTAGGTCACCAGGCGGTCGTACAATTGCTCCGTGATTTCATACGACGCGGTGTCATAGGCTTTGGCCGGATCGAGATCCTTAAAGTTCATATTCATATCGAGCCGGATAGTACCTCCCGTGACCGGTTTTCCGGCCGAGGCGGCGCTGCTGCCGCTCGGAGCGGAAGTACCGCAACCGGCCAGGACCGTGGCCAAAAGTGCCAGGGTTAACACTATGGCCGCTCCCTTCTGCCACCCTGCAATCTTCATTTGACTTACCTCCTCGTTAAATATCCCCAGGATTAAGGTGCGACACTTAAACGGCACCCCCTCGCCGTAACCCTCCCCACCCCTTTCATAAAACTTCCCGCCCGGGCGCCACGTTGTACCGCAGGGTCCGCCCCGCCGCCAGCCGGCCCAAAGCGTCAGTCGCAACGGATGCGCGGGTCGAGGAACACGTAAAGGACGTCGACCACGAGGTTGAACAGCACCACCAACACGGCCGCCAACAGCACGGTACCCATGATCACCGGAATGTCCGACTGCTGCAGGGCTTCGTACATCAGCGCGCCGATCCCGTTCCAGTTGAAGGTGTACTCGGTCATGATCAGACCGCCCATCAGGATGCCGATGTCGATCCCGGCGTAGGTGATCACCGGGATGACGGCGTTGGGAACCACGTGCCGCCAGACCACCCGCCGCTCGCCGGCCCCTTTGGCCCGCGCCGTCCGGATGTAGTCGTTGCCCATGACCTCCAGCATCGACGATTTCAGCAGGCGTAAATAATAGGCCGCCCCCACGATCCCTATGGTCAGCGAGGGCAGAACCAGGCTCATAAACCCGGTGTGACCGCCGAGGGGAAAGATGGGCAGTTTGAAACCGAACCAGTACAGAAGGATCAGGCCCAGCCAGAAGACCGGCATGGAGAGCCCCACCAAGGCCAGCGCGCTGACAAGGTAATCGGCCGACCTGCGCGCCCGCCGGGCCGTGTAGATACCGAGCGGAATGCCGATGAGCAGTTCGGCCAGCCAGGCGGCGAGGGCCAGGGGCAGGGTCGCCAGGAACTTGTCTTTTAACAGGGAAACCACCGGCCGGTCATAAATGAAGGATGTCCCCAGGTTCCCCCTGAGCAGCCGTCCCAGGTAGTCGACGTACTGCACCGGCACCGGTTTGTCCAGGCCCAACTTGTGCCGGATTTCGGCCAGGGTGGCGGCCGAGGCATGCACGCCCGCGATCATCCGCGCCGGGTCCGACGGGACCAGGTAGGCCAGGGCAAACGCGATGGCGGTGATCAGGAGCAAAACGATTAATGAACCGATGACGCGCCGGACGATATAAGACAGCACTTCTTTCCCCTCCCCAATCCCGGTGATTTAGCGGCTGGCGTTGCGCGGATCGAGAATATCCCGCAGACCGTCGCCGAACAGGTTGAAACCCAGCACCGCCAGGGTCAGCGCCAGGCCCGGAATCAGAAACAACCACGGCGCGTACTGAAACGCCTGCAATCCCGCCGAGATCATGTTTCCCCAGGAGGGCACCGGCTCCTGGACGCCGATGCCGAGGAAACTTAAGCCGGCCTCCATCACCATGTTGGTCCCCACGGCGATGGCCGCCAGGACGATCACCGGCCCCAGGATGTTGGGCAGGATGACGGAGAACAAAATACGGAAGGTCGAGGCGCCGATGGCCTTTTCGGCCTGGACGTATTCGAACTCCTTCACCGCCAGCACCTGGCCCCGGACCACCCGGGCCATGACGCCCCAGCCGATGACCCCGATCGCCAGCAGCACGTTTCTTTCACTCGGACCCAGCACCGCCACCAGTGCCATGGCGAACAGAAAATACGGAAAGGCCAAAACCGCATCCGTAAGCCGCATGATGACCATGTCCGGGAATCCCCCGAAATAGCCGGAGACCAGCCCTAAAGTGGTACCGATGACCAGGCTGATCAGGGTGGAAAACACACCGACCACCATCGACACCCGGCTGCCGTAGATCACCCGCGAATAGACGTCCCGGCCCAGGTCGTCGGTGCCCCAGACGAAGCGGCCGCCGGGGGGCAGCGGCGTCCCCGACGCCGTCAGGCCGTGCCGGAACTGCGTGGCATACGGATAGTGTGCTATCCAGGGAGCGAAGATTGCGGTTACAGACAGCAGCAGGATTATCCCCCCGCCGAGGTAGAGCATGGGAAACTTCCGCATACTCTTCCATAACCGCCCGGATAAAGGTTTCGGCGGGCCCGCCGCGGCGTGCGCCATACCTTTTCCCTCCTTGACGTACTGGTTTACGGTATTTATGCGGGAAAATGGCAGGCCGCGAAGTGACCCGGTGTGATTTCACGCCACCCGGGTCCCTCCTGCGCGCACACGTCCCTCTTCGCCGGACAGCGGGTGTGGAAGCGGCACCCTTCCGGCGGATTGGCCGGACTGGGCAGGTCGCCCTCCAGGATAATGCGTTCCCGTTTGTAGTCCGGGTCGGGAATGGGCACGGCCGACAAAAGCGCCCTGGTGTACGGGTGCCGGGGTTGGGCGAACAATTCCTCCACGTCCGCCAACTCGGCCATGTTGCCGAGGTACATCACCATGACCCGGTTGCTGATGTGCCGGACCACGCTGAGATCGTGCGTGATAAAGATATAGGTCAGGTTGAACTCTTTTTGCAGATCCTCCAGCAGGTTCAGCACCTGGCTTTGTACCGATACGTCCAGCGCGGCCACCGGCTCGTCCAGGACAACCAGTCTGGGGTTGAGGGCCAGGGCCCTGGCGATGCCTACCCGTTGGCGCATGCCGCCGGAAAACTCGTGCGGAAAGTGGTTGGCGTAGTCCGGGTCCAGTCCCACTTTTTCCAGCAGGCTGTAAACCCGCTTCATTCTCTCTTCCCGGGTGAACAGCTTGTGGACGATCATCGGTTCCATCAGGGTTTTGCCTATACTGTAGCGGGGATTTAAAGACGCGTAGGGATCCTGGAAAACGATCTGCATCTCCCGGCGCATGCGGCGCATCTCGCCGGGGGTCAGCTTCAGGACATCCTTACCATCGAAGACGATGCGTCCCGCGCTGGGTTCGACCAGACGCAGCACGGCCCGGCCCATGGTCGACTTGCCGCACCCGGACTCACCCACCACCCCCAGGGTTTCACCGCTCCGAACCGAGAAACCAACCCCGTCCACGGCGCGAACATGGCCCACGGTCCGCTGGAGAACACCGCGACGGATGGGGAAATATTTTTTCAAGTCATGCACGGTAAGTAGTTCCGGTGACATCCGCTTTCCTCCATCGTAAGGCTGACCAACCAGCTAGGAAGCGTACAGAAAGCAACGGGACCAGTGGCCGCTTGCCACTTCATAAAGACCGGGGGTATCGATCCGGCATCCGTTTCGCGCCTCCCGGCAGCGCGGGGCGAACGCGCAGCCATCCGGAATGTTGCGGATGGACGGCACATTGCCCTCGATGGGCTGCAGGCGGGTGCGTTTACCGGTGATCCTGGGAAGGGAATTGAGGAGCCCCCGGGTGTAGGGATGGGCGGGATGGTGGAAGATTTGGCCCACTTCGCCCTGTTCGACGATATTGCCCGCGTACATGACCGCCACCTGGTCGCATATTTCCGCGATCACGCCGAGGTTATGGGTGATCATCAGGATCGAGGCCCCGCTTTCCTCGGCCACCTTTCGCATCATGTCGAGGATCTGGGCCTGAATCGTGACGTCCAGGGCGGTGGTCGGCTCGTCGGCGATCAAAATGGCGGGATTGCAGGCCATGGCGATGGCGATCATCACCCGCTGGCGCATCCCGCCGGAGAGTTGGTGCGGGTATTCGCCGGCCACCTGGCCGGCCCGGGGAATGCCGACGTGTCCGAGCAGGACGACCGCTTCCCGGTGCGCCTGGGCACCGGTCAACCCCTTGTGCAAAACCAGGCTTTCGCCGATTTGATCACCGATTTTACGTACGGGATTGAGCGAGGTCATCGGCTCCTGGAAAATCATGCCGATCTGGTTGCCGCGGATCTTCTGCATCTCCGTTTCGGGCAGGTCCAGCAGGTTTTGCCCGCGCAACGAGATAATTCCGCTTATTCTCGCGGACGCCGGATGCAGGCGCATCACGGCCAGGGACGTAACGCTCTTGCCGCAACCCGATTCGCCGACCAAACCAAGTCTCCGTCCTTCGGCCATGGCGAAGGAAATGCGACGCACAGCCCGGCAGTAGGTATCGCCGATGGGAAACTCGACTTGCAGGTCCTTGATCTCGAGGATATTCGTCAATTATTCCCTTCCCCCGCCTGGCGGTGACCCGCCGTTTCCTGGGGGGATTCTATCACGCCCTGTCCCATGGTTCAATTTTATCTCATATTTCTCTCGGTCCTAATTTAAGCCAAATCATGGCAGGTGATAAAAGTTACGCGGCCGTCCCACCTTGCCGTAGGTCCGTTCCACCCTTATCGTTCCGTTCGCTTCCATGTAGGCCAGATAACGGTGCACGGTCTGGTAGGCCAGGCCGACTCCCAGGGTGATGGCTTCGGCGGACAGGGGTTCCCGGTGCTCCGCGAGGAAATCGGCGATGATACGCTGGGTCACCTCGCTGATGCCTTTAGTGGTGTATGCGTCCGGACTTTTCCGTTGCAACTCCGTGATGCGCAGGTTGACGTTGAGACGCGCTATCAGGTCCGGGGCCCGGACCGGCTTGAGGGCGAAGTCGGTCGCTCCCGCGTCCATCAGGGTATCGGCTATTTCCTGCCGCTCGTCGACCGTCAGCACCACCAGCGGCACCAGCGGATCGTGCTCCCGGATCCGCCGCACGGTCGCCAGACCGTCCATGACCGGCATGTGGTAATCGACAACCACCAGGTCGGGGCGACGCGCCAGGAAACTGCGCACTCCCTCCTCCCCGTTGGCGGCGGTGGCGACCTCCCAGCCGGCGAAGGAGCAGATTTCCCCCATCGTGTAGCATATATCGGCATCGTCGTCAATGATTAGAATCCTGGTCATCCTTCCTCACCCCCCGGAAAGCTCAGTTCGGCCGTGGTTCCCTGTTTGGGCCGGCTGATTAATTTGATGGTTCCACCGTTTGACTCCACCACCTGCCGGACAAAGGACAGTCCCAGTCCGGAAGAACCGGTGCTGTATCCGTATTCCCAAACCTGGTTCATGTAGTCCGGCTCCACACCCTGGCCGTTGTCGGCCACCTTCAGCACCACCCGGCCGTCATCCGTGCCTTCGGCACAGACGGCGACGGTCGCGCCTTCCCGGCCCCGTACGGCCACCAGGGCGTTTTCGATCAGATTGATGAGGGCCCGGGCCATCCGGATATGGTTGACCCGCAGCCCCGGCATTCCGGCGGTGCTGGTGAAAGTTACCACGGTCGGGTCTTCCGCGTCCAGGAGGACGTGCGCCCGCACATAGTCGAACAGTTGATCCACGGTCACCATGTTGCGCACGTTCCCGTGCAGGATTTCCGAGATCATTTCGCTCAGCCGGTCCACGCTTCCGCTGATCCGGTCGGCGTATTGGCCGAGCTTCTCGTCCCTCACCTGTATCGCCACCAGGGAACTCAGCCCCTGGATGGTCATCAGCGGGGTTTTCAAATCGTGCACCAGGGCCAGCATCTCCTTTTCCACCCTGGTTTCCACGGCCTGGGCCCGCAATCCCTCCAGTTCGACCTGGCGGCGCTGGTTCTTGATACTGACGTTCACCAGCCAGGCCACGGAAATGGCGGAGATGAAAAAAGCGGCGAACCAGAAGATGGCTACCAGGTTGAGAACCTTCTGGGCATGCAGAAACTCGGCCGCCATCTCGATAGTGCCGGGCAGGTCGCCGTGGCCGAAACCGAATCTGGACAGGGCCGGGGCCAGGTCCAGCCACACGAAGGCGAGCAGAAGCTGCACCAGCACCACGGTCGGCAGGATGATGTAATGGTTCAGGAGATCGGGCAGAAGAATCAGGGCCACGGCCAGGGCAAAGAGCGGTGCCAGGTAGTTCCAGGGAACGCCGGACCACCGGCTGACGATGACGAAAACCGCACCGGCCAGGGCCACCGGCAACAGCAGTTCCCGCGCCCAGGGCGGGCAACCGGACAGGGGAAGCTTGACGCCGAGAACCAGCCCACCCCAAAAGAAGGTCAGCATGGTAGCCGAACGCAGGAAGACGAAGATGGCGGCCCCCAGGATCAAAAGGCCGCTGTCCCCGGAGGTAATGCTCCTTTCCACCAGCACTTCGACATTGTTATATAGCGGCTGGTACCAGTGGGCGAGCCAGGGACTGATCAGGAACGCCGCGGCCCCCGCCAGCCAGACCAGGTTATGGGCGACCGTTTCAACGGAATATGGAATTGAGGGGCATCTCAATTTCATTGAGGTTGGCCACCTCCGTAAGCGGAATATGCCTGGCCGCGGTCAGCCGGGTGAAGAGCCCGTCCTTGTTCCCGTCGCCGGCGACCAGCACGTAGCTGGCCAGGGGTACCAGTTCCCTGATCAGCCGGTCGTTGAATCCTCCGCGGCGGTCGAGGCCGCCGAGGTGCAGTACGATCAACGGTATATGCCGGGTCACCGCGGCTTGCGCCAGGGACAGCACCCGGCGCTCCTCCGCCGGCGGGGTGGTCGAGATGTCCTGCATGCCGGCCGGACTGGCCCCGATGACGATGATCAGGCTGTTTTCGCCGGCCAGGTCGTGGGTGGTGGCCTGAAACAGATAGGAATAGGAAAGAGCGAGACGATCGGCCATCCGGGCGACGATCAGGCCTTCGGCACCCTGGCCGGCGGTAGTCACCAGTGCCGGCTGCCCGGCGATGGGTGACGCCAGGACCGCGCCCGAAACGGGGGGCATCACCCTGCGGCCGCCGTAGGAGACCAGGGCCAGGATTACAGCCAGCAGCAAGAGCGCGTATTTGCCAAACCGCACTGTCGATGTTCCTCCCGCCGGTTCGCTAAAAATTGGCCGAAACCCCCGCCCAACGGCTTTCGGCGGCCAGGGGCCGGAATCCTTTCCACCGGGACGCTGCCGGGCGCACAGGGAAAAGGGCCGGTTCGGGAACCGGCCCCCGCATCCATTTGGATCACCGCGGGCGCTATACCGCCACCCCGTATTGGGCCAACACCGGTCCCGGCGCAACGATGTTGGCCTTGAGGCCGTAAGTGGAAGGCGCCAGGTCGAAGGCGACGGCCATCAGTTGGGTAAAGAACAGCACCGGAATCTGGAAATTGGTACCGTAGGCCTTGTTCACCTCGGACTGGTATGCGTCCAGGTTCAACTGGCACATCGGGCAGGGCGTGACCATCAACCGGGCCTCCCCCGCCGACTCGAGGATGTCCCGGCAGGAGGAACTGGTTATCTCCCCCTGGGGCAGAGTGTGGGAAGCCCCGCAGCAACGCGCCTTGAGCGGGAAAGGCACCGCGGTGGCACCCAGGGCCCCGATCAGTTCGTCCAGGGCTACCGGCTGCTCGGGATCGTCGAACTCCCAGGGGATGGTCCGTACCGACTGGCAGCCCACGTAACCGGCCACCTTCAGCCCCTTGAGCGGCCGCTTCACCCGCGCGGCGATACGCTCGAAACCCACGTCGTTAGCAATAACTTCCAGAATAAAACGCACCCTGACCTTGCCCCGGTACTGCATGCCGCCCGCGGCCAGCGATTTCGTAGCCAGGGCCCGGAAGCGGGGGTCGTTCTGGAAGCGCCGGTTGGCCAGGGCCAGGTTCATGTAGCACGAACTGCAGGCCACCACCACGTCCAGGCCGGAACCCTCCACCATGGCCAGGTTGCGCAGGGACATGACCTGGGCGGGCGCGTCGCCGATGACACTGGAGGCCACGGTGGCGCCGCAGCAGTTCCAGTCCGGAACCTCCGCAAGCTCAATGTCGAGGGCCCGGGCTACAGCCTCCAGGGACTTCGTGTAAGAACCGGCCCCGGCTTCCATCGAGCATCCCGGGTAAAAGAAGTAGCGCACCTAGTTCGCCCCCTTCTGTTCAAGTTCCCGGGCCTTGGCCACCATCTGCATGAGTTCTTTCTTCCCTTTGACAGCCTTGGGCGGACGCAGGGGCAGTCGCCCGTGGCTGAGCATTTTCAGGCCCACGTCCTTCTGCGCCATGATCTTACCGAAATCCTTGGGTCCCCGTTTCAGGAAATAGCGGGCCGTGACTCCCCCTTCGAAAATGCGCCCGCGTCCGGCCAGATCCTGCCAGAAGGCCTGGTAGAAGGCAGCCTGCGGATAGTTTACGTAGCCCTGTTTTAAGGCCAGGCCCTTCAAGTCGTGCATGACGTCGACGATGGGGATGCCCCGCGGGCAACGCGCCTTGCACATCAGACAGGTGGTGCACATCCAGAAGGTGTTGCTTTTCATGACCTCTTCCTTGCGCCCGGCGCGGACCAGGGCGAAAAGCCGGCGGGGGGAGTAGTCCATGATCTTGAACGTGGCGCACGATACCGCACAGACGCCACACTGCATGCACAGCTTGAGGTAGGATCCGTTTTCCATACCGTATACCTCGCGGGCAAAACCGGCTTCATATTTCAGCCGGCCGGAACTCGCGCTATTATCCGCCATTGGGACTCGCTCCTTTGCCGTCCGATTCTAGAAGCCCTTGTACGGGTTGGGGCCGATCTCGACCAGTCTCTCCGCAAAGTCGTCCAGAATACCGGGTACCTTGTCGTAGTCCATGATGTTCACCTGGACCATCCGTACCCGGTCGGGTTCAAGCTGCAGGCGGCCCAGGGTTTCCGCTACCTTGGAGAGGCGGATATCAGCCAGTTCGCTGCCTTTTATGAAGTGGCACTGGTAGTCGTCACCGTGCTTGCACCCCAAAAGGAGGATACCGTCTATGCCCTTGGACAGCGAGTCGGCCACCCAGACCAGGTTCATCGAACCCAGGCAGCGCACCGGAATGACCCGCACCCAGGCGTTGTACCCCAGGTGGTTGAGACCGGCCATGTCCAGGGCCGGATAGGCGTCGTTTTCACAGGCGAAGACAACGATTCTCGGCTTCTCCTCGTCCTCCTCCGGCACGTCGATGGCCTTGATCATGTTGCCGATCATGGGCACGGAGTAGTTCTTGAAGGAGATGATGCGTTCCGGGCAGGCGCCCATGCAGACGCCGCATCGGCGGCAGCGGGTCGGGTTGGGCAGCGGGTTGGCCTTCTCGTCCTCGTTGATGGCCCCGAAAGGACATTCCTCCGTACACCGCTTGCACTGGGTGCAGCGCTGCATGAAGAACTCCGGATAGGAGAGGTCGCCCACCCGCGGGTGCACCGCCGCGCCGCGGCTCGTCAGTTCGACGCACTGGATGGCTTTCATGGCCGCCCCGGTGGCGTCTTCCGTAGCGGCCGCCAGGTCCATGGGCGCGCGCACGCTCCCGGCGGCGTAAATGCCGGTGCGCCTGGTTTCGTAAGGGAAACAGATGAAATGGGAGTCGGGAAAGCCGTAGTTCAAAGCCGGCAACTCCGGTCCCTGCCGGTAGGCCAGGTTCAGGACCGGCTGTTGGACCGTCGGCACATTGCCGGCCGGACAATCTTCGGCGCCTTGTTCGGCGTAGTCCACCGTGCTGGGCACCATGCCGGTGGCCAGCACCACCAGGTCGACCTCCGCGGCTTCGGCCCTTTCGCCGAGCAAAAGGTCGGCGAACTCGACGCTTAAGTTCCTGGAGCCGTCCTCGCTGACCGCCGTAACCTCGCCCTTGATGAAGATGACGCCTTCGTTCTGGACCTTCTTGTAAAATTCCTCGTAACGCCCCAGGGTGCGGATGTCCTTGAAGATCACGTAGACGCCTGCGTCCGGGTTCTGCTCCTTGAGATACAGGGCCTGCTTCAGGGATTCAACACAGCAACTGGACGAACAGTAGGGCAGGTGCCCGGGATCCCGGCTTCCGGCGCACAGGACGAAAACGGCGTTCTGTACCGGCTTGCCGTCCGCGGGCCGCTGGATCTTTCCCTCCCGGGCCATGTCCTCCAGCGCGACGCCGGTGACAACGTTGGCATAACGGCCGTAGCCCAGTCGATCGAGCCTTGCGGCGTCGTACGGACGGGCCCCGGTCGCCACGACGATTGCCCCGGCGCGAAATGAAGACGGTTGACCATCCTTTTCCAGAGTCACGTCATAGAGGCAGGGACCGCCCTCGATCCTGGCGACGGTGGTTTTCGTATGCACCTCGATTAAGGGGCTGGCTTCGACATCCGCCACCAGCCCGGCCACCGGCGTGTCCTCAAGGTCGGTGTACGGAGGCCGGCTGGGCGCGCTCTTGTACATACGCCCGGCGAAACCGCCCAGGAAAGGCTCCTTTTCCACCAGCACCACCCGGTAGCCGGCCAGCGCCGCCTCGTTGGCCGCCGTCAGGCCGGCTAAGCCCCCGCCCACCACCAGAATCGACTTGACCATGTTCTCCGCCAGGTAGGGCACCGGCAGTTCGCTCGCCTGGGCCTTGGTGATGCCCATGCGCAGGTAGTCCTCGGCCATGGCCTGGGTATCCTCGTCGTCGGCCGGATGGGACCAGACCACCTGTTCGCGCAGGTTAACCCGTTCCACGATAGTGGACGGTCCAAAATCAAAGACATCGTAATTGATCCGCGGCGAGCAGGCCGCGATCACCACCGCCTCCAGGCCTTCGGCCACCACGTCCTGTTTGATCAGTTCGGCGCCCTGGCGTCCGCACAGAAAGGCATTCTTCTTGCAGAGCGGGATCTTCTTCTCCTTGGTCGCCACCCTGGCGAGCGCCTCCGTATCCAGGGCCTCGCCGATGCTGCAACCGGTGCAGATAAATACGCCGATCTTCTTAGCCATTTAGCTGCCTCCTCACCGTCGACTGGATTGCTTTCAGCGCGGCGGAGGTGGCATCCTGCACGGCTGACGCGACATCGAGCGGTCTCTTCACACAGCCGGCGCCGTAGATTCCCGGCACCTGGTCCGGAGCGACAAATCCCCGGTCATCCAGGCCGAGGAGGGGAACCTGCGCACCGGCCGAGGGAGCCATACCCGTGGCCAGTACCACGAGGTCGTAGCGCTCCTGGGTGATCTTCCGGGCCAACTGGTCCTCGGCCACCACGATCACGTCGCCGGTTTGGCCGTCCTCCAAGATTTCGCCCGGTTTGCCCTTGATCAGGGTTACGTTCGGTTCGAGCTGCACCTTGGCGAAGAAGTCCTCGAATTTGCCGAGCGCCCTGATGTCGATGTAATAGACGGCCACCTGGGCCCCGGGGTTGGCGTTAAGAACATAGGTGGCCTGCTTCAGGGAGGCCAGGCAGCAGACGGAGGAACAAAACGGCAGGTGGTTCTCGTCGCGCGAACCGGCGCACTGGACGAAGGCCACCTTCTGAACCTCCTTGCCGTCGGACGGACGGACGATCCGGCCGCCGGTGGGACCTAGGGGGGATGCGAGCCTCTCCATGATCACGTTGGTGACGACGTTGGGGAAGCGGCCGAACCCGTATGCGGAAATCCTGCCGGCATCGTAAGGCTCCCAGCCGGTGGCCCAGACGATCGCCCCCACCTTCAGGGTGACCTCCCTGGCCTGCATCTTCAGTTCAATCGCCTCATAAGCACAGGCTTCCACACACTTGCCGCACTTTTCGCCCAGGCACGCTTTCCCGTCAATGACGTAGCGGGTTGGAAAGGCGAAGCTGTGGGGCAGGTAAGCGGCCCTGGTCTTGTCCAGGTCGTAGTTGAATTCGTTGGAGCGCTCCACGGGGCAGACTTCCGCGCACTTGTTGCACGCTGTACAGTTCTCGTTGACAAAGCGGGGGTTTTGCCTCACCGCAACGGTGAAATCCCCTTCCTGTCCGGCAACCTGCACCACTTCGGCCGACGTCAGGAAGCGCAGGTTGTGCTCCGAACGGATGCGCCGGAAGTTGATTTCCAAACCGCAATTAGGAGGACACAACTTCGGGAAGTATTGATTCATCCGGGCCACCCGGCCTCCGAGATACGCCTCTTTCTCCACCAGGAAGACCTCGAAGCCTGTCTCCGCGGCCTCAATGGCCGCGGTCAGCCCGCTGATACCCGCGCCCACCACGAGTACACTCTTGTTGACCATCCCGTCACCACCCAATGGAATTTTAGCCCGTAAACACGCCGAGAGAAAAGCCGCCGGGGACAAACAGTTCCCCAGACAGTTTAACACTGCTCCCGTCAACTGGCAACCGTTGCGAATCGTCCACAACCGCCGGGGAAACGGGGGCCGGATAACAGGATCGCCACCTTCGGTTACAAGGCGGACCGGCCGGGAACCGGAACCAATCTTGACCGGTTACGGCCCCGGTCTTAAGTGACCTTTTCGGTCACTCCGGGCTTTCAGCCCGGAAAACTTTCCTCATGAAAATCCCGTTCGGGAAAAGGTTGCAACGGACGGCGTGAAGCCGGCCCACCCTCGGGGGAGCGGGCCGGCTCTTCGCGCCACGGATAACTAGTCGATGATCGAGAGAATGGGCTTCTTAAAGACGCTCCACTCTTTGCTTTCGGGATCCCACTTGCAGTTCACGAACACCTTCCAGTTCTCCTCGTCCATCTTGGGCAGGTCGGAACGGAAGTAGTAACCCGGCCACCTGGTTTCCTCGCGGAACATAACCGAACGCAGGTGGGCTTCCGCCTGCCAGGTCCGGTGGACGTTCTCCCAGCATCGGGTTAGTTCGTGCAGGCTGCGGGCGGCCAGTTTCTCGGAGTCTTCCTTCAACAGGTTCAGAAGTTCGAGGCCCTTCTCCAGCATATACTTGTTGGTGGTAAACTGGGTTGTCACGCCGCCGGCGTACTCATCCATCATCTTCTGCAGACGGAACATGTACTGCTTGGGCATGATGTATTCGGGGTTCACTTCGGGGTCGGTCGCCCCGGAACTGTGCTCCTCAAAAATGGCCATGGGTTTCACGATGGTTTCCTTGAGGGACTCCACCTCGGCCGCGCTCACATTGGGCAGGCTGTTGTTCTCGACGATGAAGCGGATGGCCTCCTTGGCGGCGATCCGGCCCTCGGCGTGCGAACCGGAGGAGAACTTGTGGCTGGAGGCGCCGGAAGCGTCGCCGGCCGCGAACAGACCCTTGACGGTGCACATATTGGCATAGCCCCAGAAGTATTCAGGCGGCGCGAGATCGGCGGGGCCGCTGACCCAGGCGCCCGAGGCACCGGAGTGAGAGCCGATGAAGTACGGCTCGGCGGCGGCGATTTCGGACGGCTTCTCTTCCGGAGCGGTGTTGGTGGCCGCCCACAGCATGGCCTGCGCGATGGTCATGTCGAGGAAGTCTTCCCAGGCCTCGGACTCGAGT
>JAJYZD010000255.1 GCA_021800315.1 Bacillota bacterium
TGCTGGATGTGGGGGCGGGATCGGGGGCGGTGGCGGCAGCCTTTTTAAACCGGTTTCCCGGCCTTTCGGCCACCCTCATGGACCTGGCCCCTGTTTTGGATTATACCGCCGAGTTAATGAAGGAAAGAGGCCTTGAAGAGAGGGTAACCTACCTGGCTGCCAACATCCTGGAGGATTGGCCGTTGATGGGGGCCCGGTTTCAACTGGTAGTTTTGTCGAACGTGATCCACGCTTACGCGGAAGAGGAAGTCCTTGGGGTTTTGGCCGGCGCCGTCCGGTGCCTGGCCGAAGACGGCTTCTTGCTCATTCATGATTTTTTTCCGGAACACTTCCCGGAAAGGGCGCATCTCAACGACCTCAACATGTTGGTAAACACGTACGACGGGCGTATTTTTACCAGTAAGTTCGTGCGGAACGCCCTACGCCGCCTGGGTCTCCACCCGGGTTCCCTGATCCCCCTGCGGACGGATACCGGTCTGATCATAGCCGCCCGGAGCGAAGGCCTCCTGGAGCGACTATGCCCCGACCGGGTGTCACAGTTGGCTGCCCAAATACGGCAGTTGGGCTTTGGCAACGTTCTCCCCGTTACCGTCGACATTGTGCAGTTGGCCGAGTGGGCCCCTTTGCGCTGCCGGTTCGGCTGTCCGTCTTACGGCAAGCCTCATTGCCCGCCCAATGCCATCCCGCCGGAAAAGACCGGCGACATCCTGCGCGATTTCGGTCGGGCCTTTCTCCTGGAGGGTGAGCCGCCGACGAATCTTTTCCAGCGCCGGGTGCTGCAGGCGGAAAGGACGGCTTTCCTGTCGGGATATTACAAGGCCTTGGCCTTTTGGGCCGGTCCATGCAGCCTCTGTGCTTCCTGCGTGGATACGGGGATTTGCCGCAATCCCAAGGATGCCCGTCCGTCCATGGAGGCTGCCGGTATCGACGTCTTCGAGACAGTCAGGCGGGCGGGGCTTTCCCTGAGGACGCTGTCCGAAAAGCAGGACTGGGCGAAACACTTTGCACTATTGTTACTGGAGTGAAGTTCTGTGCGCGTGTTAATGGTCCAGGCGCTTTCTACGGAAGAGCCTTTCCAGGAGAAGGTATATCCCCTCGGTGCGGCCATCCTCGCCAACTGGCTCGGACAAGCGGGCTTCGAGGTCGACCTTCTGGATCTGAACGTGGCCCGTGAGCCTTATCAAGCGCTCAAAGAAAAGCTCCTCGGTTTCCGGCCGGAGGCGGTGGGACTTTCCTTGCGCAACATCGACCCCCTGGGCAACAAGACCAGTTCCCTTATCCCGCCTTTTGCCGTTACGGTGCGCCTGATCTCAGCCGTATGGCCCAAGGCCCGGATCATCGCCGGGGGTACCGGCTTCTCCCTTTTCCCCGGGCGGTTGATGAGGGAATTTCCGCAAATCCGCTATGGTGTCGTGGGGGAAGCGGAAATGACCCTGCCGGCCCTCTTGGCCTCCCTGGACAATCCGCCATCCCTTCCCGGGCTCTGTGTGAGGAAGGGCGACCGGGTGGTGGTGAATCCTCCGGCCCGGCACTTCGACATGAGCCACTACAGCCCGCCGGTGAACCTCTTGGCCGACCCGGTACTTTACACCGCGGCCAACCGGTACGTTCCGCCGTTCGGCATTGAGACCAAGCGCGGCTGCGGCATCGGCTGCACTTACTGCGCCTACCCGCTGTTGCAGGGGAAAAGACTGCGATGCCGCCCCGTCGGCCAGGTCGTCGATCAAATGGAACTTCTGAATAAGCAATACGGGATTGAAAGGTTTCACTTCACCGACCCGGTTTTGAACACTCCCCGCGGACATCTGGAGACCATCTGCGAAGAAATCCTTCGCCGCAAGCTTTCCGTCAGGTGGAACGGCTTTTTCCGGGAAGACCTCGTGGACGAAAACAACATCGGCCTCTTCGAACAGGCGGGATGCGAGTGCTTTTCCTTCTCCCCGGATGGTCTGTCCCAGGAAGCCCTGGATGTTCTGGGAAAAGGACTATCGGTTGCGCACATCTTGAAGGCTGCGAAGCTGGCCTCCCGCACCGGCGTGCTCAGTGTGTACCATTTTATGGTGAACGTGCCTGGTGAGACGGTCAAGACCGCTGAACGCGGGATAAGGCTTTTGGCAGAAATCTTTGACCTGCACGCCGCGGGGAGGAATTTGGGGACCGTGGTTTTGAACAACATCCGTATTCTGCCCGGAACGCCCATGGAAGCGATGGCCAGAGAACTGGGCGTCATAGAGAAAGACACCGATCTTCTCTACCCGGTCTACTTCAATCCCAGGCCCTTCGACACCCTGAGATACCGTTTGGAAACGCTGCAGCTTACCCGGAACGTATTCCTGTGGCAGGAGGTACCCCGAAATGAAGGTAATCCTTTTGGAACACCCGCGGAATATCAGTCCGGAACATTGTAACGACATCGCCAACACTCCCCTTTCATCCTGTCTTTTGACCGGCTATGCGGCGGCCGTGCTGAGGGCCGGGGAGGACGAGGTGGAGATTGTCGATGGTCACTTGGAGGGCCTGGGCTACGAGCAATTGGCCGGCCGGATACGGGCCGGCCGGCCGGATCTCTTGGCCGTGCACCTCATTTACCAGTGGAGGATCGACCACGGGTTGTTCGATCTATTGGCTGCTTTGAAAGAGGAGGGTCTGGGCGCTCACGTGACGGCCTATGGTTTTTATCCCACCTTTGCCGCCGGGGAACTCTTGCTCACCTGCCCTTTTTTCGACTCGGTGATCGTGGGCGAACCGGAGTTCACTATGGCCGAACTGGCCCGGACCCTTGCCGGGCGGGGTGACACCGGAGAGGTTCCTGGTCTGGCCTTGCGGAAAGCATCCGGGGGCATGGGTTACCGCCGCCGCCCCCCGGTGGAGGACCTGGACGCCCTGCCTTTCCCGGTCCGGAGCCAAGCCGGTTTCCGTCTTGCCGAGGTAAACGTGCAGGGGAGCCGGGGTTGTTACGGCCGATGCACCTTCTGTTACGTCAACTCCTTTTACGGAGAGGGATCCAGGTGGCGCAAGCGCAGTCCGGAAAACATCGTTGCCGAAATCGACCAGATCATCGCCGAACAAAAAGCCGGCTATTTCTACTTCGTGGATCCCAACTTCTTCGGCCCGGGTGAACAGGGTCAGAAAAGGGCCCTCCACCTGGCAGCACTGTTAAAAACCAGAAATATACGCTTCGGTCTCGAAGGCCGGGTTAACGACATCCACGAAGAAACCATCTACGCGTTGGTGGAGGCCGGCCTCACGCATATTCTCATCGGTCTGGAAAGCGGTAGCGACCATGCCCTCAAACGGATGCAGAAGATGACTACCGTTGTCCAGAACGAGCGAGCCATCGGAATCCTGCGCCGCTACGGTCTGGAGCCGAATATAGGCTTCATCATGTTCGAACCTTATTCGTCGCTGGCGGACATACGAACCAACTTTGCATTTTTGCAAAGAAACGGTCTTCTCGGGGATCTGGCGATTACCAGCAACGTTTTGTACCACCACCAGATTATCCTGAGGGGAACTCCGTGCTACCAGGAGTTGCTCCGGCAGGGGTGCCTCGAGTCCGCCGGTGCCTCTGATTACGAAGCCCGGACAATTTTTGCCGATCAGGAGGTGGCCACCCTGGCCGCCATCATGAGGCGGATCACCAACCACATTTTCCTGCGTATGGCCGGTATATTCTCCGGTCGGGCCGCGGAATCCGAAAAAAGCGCCAAACTGAACGGGATGCTGCTGAACTGGTTTGTATCCTTGCTTCGCGACTTGGAAAACCGTCAGTTGGGGCCGGAAACGGCGGCCAATTTTGCCGGGGAAGCGGTAGCCGAAATCGACAGGGTACTGAGGGAAGGCTGAGCCCGGAGTTCTTTATCCCCAGACCAGGCCCGGGGTAAGTCCATAGGGACCGGACACGTCCCTCTGGTTGCGTTGGACGCCCGGGCCGAAGTCCTAGCCCAAAGGCCCTAAGGCTGGAAACCCTGATCAGACGGCTGATCAGGGTTTCCAGGGGGCGGTTCGTCCTAGCCTTTGCCCGGGATAATACGCACGACCCTGGCTATAAGGCCGCTCCCGGTTGCTTTCTTTCCCCGCACCCGTACATGCTGCCCGGCTTGCAGGGTGGAGGCGCTTACTTTTTGTTTGCCTTCCAGGTAGCGGGTTTTGGAACCGGTCAGCACCGTCTTCGTGCTCCCGCCCGCCGTGTTAAGCTGAAAGCTGCCGTTGCCGATGCTGCCTACCGTACCGCTCACGGCCGGGTGATGATGCCGCGTGGTGCCCGGCCTCGTATTCGGGGTTGCCGGGGAAGCGGTGCCGCACCCCGTGAGGAGGAGGGTGACCGCGACAAGGATGCTTCCGGCGAGCAGCGCCCGCCGCCCCGTCCGCTGGCGTTTATTGCCAAACAACCTGATCCGTCCTTTCCAATTCCAATTCCAGCCGGCCAAGGCGCGGTGGTGACAAGGTCAGGGAACCGCCCATCGCTTTTTCCGTTCCTGCCGGCTCTCCCTCGTCACCGGGGATCACGACCCGGCGGCGAGGAACTGGACACCGGCGGAACCACTTACTCCTGATGCGGCTGCCGTAACGGTGACCGTCTCGGCGGTTTGATCGCTTACCGTGGTAAAGGCCTGTCCCTGGCTGTCGGTGACCGTACTCTGCGGGTTGACGGCCGCCGAGCCGGAGACGGTGAAGGTGACGGGGGCGCCGGCCACCGACTGGCCCTGGGAGTCGACCACGGTCGCGCTCACCTGGGCGGTCTGTCCGATGGTCACCGCCGTCTGGGCGACGCTGACCTGGACGCCGGCCGCGCTCTGGATGGGAGCGTTAAACTGGACGGTGGCCGAACCGCTGG
>JAJYZD010000256.1 GCA_021800315.1 Bacillota bacterium
AATGTTTCCGGCGCCCGCCGGGCAGGAAAAAACGTCCAGCCTTCCGGCTGGACGCCTGTTGATCAAAGGCGGTTTCAGGATACGGGCGGGGCGATGGTGATTTTTTTATCAAAATCGAAGAACTGGAGCTGGATCACGAGTTTACTTTTATCGCCTGTTTTGGCATTTCCGTCCAGATATGCCTGACGGATCCGGTAATCAATGGGATCCAGCCACAGTTTGACCTTAAAATTGGTAAACTGCATGTTGAGAAACGGGTTTTTCAAGAGCGGCGTGATCTCGAGGACCCGCAGGTTCTGGCCGTTCAGTTTTTCCGTACCTAAATACCGGATGCCGGTGATGCTTTGGAAGTCGAAATTGGCCAGTGGTTGCAGTTCGCTGACGAAGAGGGCCGACTGGGACAGGCTGTTGCCCTGCAGGGTAAGCCACCGGCCGGAAAACTGGTCTTTCATGTAACTGGTATCTCCGATCTGGATGAAATCCACGGGCGTATTGATCATGGTGCCGGTGATGCTCACCCGGTCCGGGGCGGCCCATTTGCCCTGGATCTTGCTGATGTAGGTAGTCCGGTTATCCACCACCAGCGTGGACTCGCTTTTGTAAAGATAACTGGAGCTGGCCCGGGTCTCGGCCAGGGCTTTCTGGAACATTTCTTCCGGTGGCAGGCGTATGGACAGAAGGTACTGCCGGTAGCCCATGTCGGCCGCCAGCAACAGGGCGGCCAGGGCCAGGATCGTCACTACCAGGCGCCGTCTGAGAACCAGGAACTGCATGGTGGCCATGTGACATCACCTCCGGGGAAACAGTTAACAAATATTACTATAGACAGGCCGGGAATATGCCTGGCGCTTCAAGGGAGAGAACGGATTTGGAAATCAGGGAGATGCAGGCCCGGGTGGACGAATGGATCGGCCAGTTCGCCGAAGGCTACTGGCCGCCCCTGGTGCTGCTGGCCCGCTTGACCGAGGAAGTGGGTGAACTGGCCCGCGAGGTCAACCACCGCTTCGGTGCCAAGCCGAAAAGGAAGGATGAAGCGCCCGGCGACCTGGCCCTCGAAATAGCCGACATCCTTTTCATCCTGCTCTGCTACGCCAACGTCCTCCACATCGATCTGGAAACCGCCTTCCTGCAGGTGATGCAAAAGTACCGCTCCCGGGACATGGATCGCTGGACCAAACTCGACAACGCACCAGGAGGAAAGTAAATGGCCACCATCGTACCATTCCGCGGCATCCGCTACAACCGGCAACTCTCCGGCAACCTGGCGAACCTGATCACCCCGCCGTACGACGTCATCGGGCCTACGGACCAGGACCGCTACTACGAATCCCACCCCAACAACATCATCCGTCTCGAACTGGGCCGCACCCTGCCCGAAGACGGCCCGGAGGACAACCGTTACACCAGGTCGGCCGGCTACTTGCGCGAGTGGCTGACCGAAGGCGTCCTGGTGGCGGAAGACCAACCCGCCCTCTACCTCTACCGGCAGGATTTTACGGTAGCCGGGAAAAGGAAAACCCGCACCGGCATCACCGGCGGGGTAAAGATCGAGCCCTACGAGAACAAGGTAGTTCTGCCCCACGAAGAAACCCTGCCGGGACACAAGGCCGACCGCATGGAACTGATGCGCCACTGCCGGGCCAACTTCAGTCCCATCTTCGGCCTCTACGCCGACCGGAATCAATCCTTGGACGGGCTTTTCGCCCGCGTCGCTTCCCGGGACCCGGACGCCGCCTGCACGGACGAAGACGGACAGGGACACGCCCTGTGGGTCGTCGCGGACAAAGAGGACATCGCAACCATCCAGGCCCTGCTTTCCGGGAAGCAGGTCTTCATCGCCGACGGCCACCACCGTTACGAAACGGCCCAGGCTTACGCGCGGGAAAGGCGGGGCGACGAGTCCGCGCCCTGGCGCTACGCGATGATGACCCTGGTCAACCTCTTCGACCCCGGCCTGCTTATCCTGCCGACCCACCGGCTGGTGAAGAACCTGGACGGCATTGATTTCCCGGCCCTGCTATCCGCCCTGGCCGCCGACTTCCTGCTCGCCGAGTACCAACTCGAAGACGGCCGGCTCGACTATTTCATGACCATCCTCCAGTCGGTGGCAGCCGAGGGCCGCCACGCTTTCGGCGTTTCGCGGGACGGAGGGACCATCCACCTGCTGGTACTCAAGGACGGCGTGGACCTGGACCGGATGATGCCGGAGGATAAATCCGCCTCCTGGCGGCAGTTGGACGTGGCCATCCTGCAAGTCCTGGTCCTGCAGAAGCTGCTGGGCATCGACGCCGCCCAACAGCGCAACGGCGAAAACCTCACCTACACCGGGGACGAACACCAGGCGATGGCCGCCCTGCTGGCAGGCACCCATCAACTGGCCTTCCTGCTCAACGCCACCCCGGTCGCCGAAGTCACCGCGGTGGCGCAGAGCGGCGACAAAATGCCGCAGAAGTCCACCTTCTTCTATCCCAAGCCGGTCACGGGGTTGGTCATGTACAAGCTGTAGCCGGAGAATCAGGAATCTGGATCTTCGGCCCGGAAGCGCCGCAGGAGTTCCCCGGCCGCGGCGATGAAGAACGCCTTGACATCTTCCCAGGAGGCCGGCTTGAGCAGAATGATCTCCCCTCCGGTGCGCTCGGCGTCTTCGAAGTAGGTGAGACTAAGCAAAAGATGGCGAATGCTGACATCAAGGTAGGAAAACTTGCGGCGGTAGAGAGCGAAGACCTGGTCGAGGGGAAAGGCCTCGCGGGCGATGAAGTAGAGGTCGTAGAAATCTTTTTTCGAACCCCGGCTGCCCACCGTATCCAGCTTGATGGGAGCCAGGTCGGAAAGGAGGGCGACATCCACGCCCGAAAGGTTAAGTGGTTTGGCCAAAAGGGGCGGACGGTAATAGAGGAAGCTCACCTTCACGCCGTCAAAAGTGCCGTGCAGGGTCTGCCGGGCGGCGGAACCGAATTGGAAAGAGCCGCCGGCGGCCAGAGTATCCCGCAAGGCCGCCACGTCGAATTCGGCCGGGCTGAAGAAGTCGAAGTCATGGGACAGACGGTGGCCCAGATGCAGGGCCACGGCCGTACCCCCGGCCAGGTAGAACGGTTCGGGGCCCACGATCCGTCCTATTCGTTCCAGTGTCTTGATGCGGCCCGGGAGGACGGCGGTTGCAAACACCTGATCTCGTTCTCCTCCAGATTGAAGTAGCAGCGCCAGAACTGGCCGCTCCGGCGGGAAAGGGAGCGACTCTTCGTTATCACCGCCCGGATGTCCCCGTCGCCGTAATGCTTTAGCAGCCAGCGGAAGTCCCGGTCGCTCCCGTAATCGAGGATGCGTTCAATGACCAGGAAGGCCTGTTTCTCCGTGTCCAGTCCGTCAAACCGGACGTCCCAGAAGCAGTGCCGGGTGTGCCCGGGCAAAGGGGCCATACCTTATCACCTGCGAATCCGGGAGCCGACGACTCCCGCTCTCAGGATTATTATACCATTTGGCGGACCGCCCCGGCAAGCCGCCTACCTGGCCAGCACCGCCGCGCCGGCCGCGATCAGCAGGAAACCGGCCAGGGACCTCGCGAGGGGTAACCTGTCCCCCAGGACGAGGACGGAGAAGACGAGGAGCAGGACGTTGTAGACCAGGGATTGGCCGGCCGCCACCAGGGGCAGGTTTTTCACCAGGGTGTGGGCCTTGACGAAACCACCGCCCAAAAGGACGTTGGCGCAATAAAGGAGCGGCAGGACGATAAGGTTGTACCTGGCGACCGCCCCTACGGCCGGCGGCACCGTCTTCACCTGCCAGACCACCAGAAACGAAAGAAGGGCCGAACCCATGGTCACCATCAGAGCCACCAAAGGCATAGGCTGATCCTCCCGGTAGATTTACTTCCGTTAGTTCCGTTAGAGAAAGGTGGTGCCGGGCGGGGACACCGGGTAAAAACCGCTGCCCCGCCCCCCTTGCCTTGCAGGACACCCGCATCGCCCTGGTCCAGATGCGCGCCTTAACCGGCCGGATTGAGGCCAATCTGGCCGGGATGGAACAGTTCACCGCGCATGCGGCCCGCTCGGGCGCCGACATCATCTGCTTTCCCGAGTTGTCCGCCACCGGCTATGCGCGCCGCCCGGCCTCGCTCCTGGCCGAAGAAGTGCCGGGGAAAACGGCCGCCGCCCTGGCCCGGATGGCGCGCACCCACGGAATCACCGTACTGGCCGGCCTGGTAGAGGCGGGGGGATACCCGCCGCAGGCGGGTCAGCGCCCCTTCATCACCCACCTGGTCTGTTGCCCCGACGGGATCGTTTCCGGGTACCGCAAAACCCACCTGGGTAGGAGTGAGCGGCCCTTCTTCAGCGCCGGTGACGATCTGCCGGTCTTCAGCCTCCCCAAGGCGCGCATCGCGATCGCCATCTGCTGGGATATGCATTTCCCGGAAGTCGCCGCCTGCCTCGCCCTTAAGGGGGCGGAAATAATATTCACGCCCCACGCCTCCCCGGAGGTATCCGGCGACCGGCGGGAACTCTGGCTGAAATACCTGCCGGCCCGGGCCTACGACAACGCTGCCTTTGTCGCCGCCTGCAACCTGGTGGGCCAGGTGGAAGGCGGCCGGCGCTTCTCCGGCGGCCTGATGGTCTTCGACCCGCGGGGCCGCCTGCTGGCGGAGGCCGGCGGCCCCGCCGAGGAAATGCTCGTCGTGGACCTGCCGGCCCAAACCTTAAACGAGATCCGCCACGGGGAAGCCCGGTCCATGCGGCAGAACTTCTTCCTCAGTTTCCGCCGGCCGGAACTCTACCGCAAACTG
>JAJYZD010000257.1 GCA_021800315.1 Bacillota bacterium
GGTGGAGGACTCTGCGGATGGCGGGGGCGACGTGTAAGCGTCCTGCCTTATGCCATTCCGCTAAGACTCCCTCCCTCTGCGTAATTAGTGGCCTATGCTAAGGTTTGCTTACGTTGCGAGGAACGGTACTCTCTCATAACTGAGCCCTCCGATGGTTTCGGCAGCATCCTCCAGAACGCTGAGGGTCTTGAGCGACAAGAGGTCCAGCTTGACCAGGTTCAAGTCCTCCACGTCGTCCCTGTCAAACTGGGCAATGCGAACTAGCTTGGCCGCCATCTGCAGTGGAGTGACCGTGGTGATAGGGTCCCTGGTCACGATTAGGCCGCCCAGGTGGGTACCCAGGAAACGGGGGAAGCCGGCAATGTGGCCGCAGAATTCAAACAGGCGCCGGTAGCGTTCTTCCCGCCAGGGGCCCCGGCGCAGTTCAGGAAAGTGCTCCAGGGCCGGCAGGATGCTGTCCGCCCCGATGTAGGGCATGCTTTTGGCCAGGGCGTCAATCTCCTTTGAGGGGTATCCAAGTACCTGGCCGATGTCGCGCACAGCCGAACGGGCCTGGTATGTGGAGTAGGTAGCCACGGAGGCGACCCTTTCCTCCCCGTACTTGTCATACACATACTTCGTCACCTGGTCGCGGTAGCGGGAGTCGAAATCAAGGTCAACATCGGGCATTTCCGCCCTTTCCATGCTTAAAAAGCGTTCGAAGACCAGGTTACGGGCGATGGGATCTACTTCGCTGAGATAGAGGCAATAGGCGACGGCGGACGCTCCCGCGGAGCCGCGTCCGGTGCAGCGGATTCTCTTTTCCCGGGCGAAGTTGACCACGTCCCAGACCACCAGGAAGTAGCCGGCGAAGCCGAGCTTTTCTATGACCTGGAGTTCCCTGGTGAGCATCTCCCTGATCGTATGGGTTATGCGGCCGTAACGTCTTTTGGCTCCCTCCCGGACCAGTTCCCGCAGGAAGACATTTGCCGTCTTGCCTTCGGGCAGGGGAAACTCAGGGTACCGATCATCCTTCCGCAGGACCGGTTCGCACCTGGCGGCGATCTCCATGGTGTTTTCCAGGGCCTTTGGGCACCAGGCCAGGAGACGTGCCATCCGGGCTCCGCTCTTCAAATAGTTTTCCCCGTTCAGGGGCCGGCCGGGGTGGGCCTCCTCAACGGCGATCTTCAAACGGGCGCAGGTCAAAAGGTCGTGAACCGGAAAGTCTTCCGGCCGGGCATAGTGAACGTTATTTGTGGCGACTACAGGGATACCCAGGGTTTCCCCAAGCTCCACCAGGTGGTGGTTGAGAAAGCGGCTGCCGGGCAAAAGCGTTTCGGGCAGTTCCAGATAGAAGTCTTTGCCCCAGATATTCTGGTAGCGCTTCGCAGCCTCTATGGCCTGAGTGTACCGGCGCCGCAGGATGAGGGATGGTATTTCCCCCCGCCGGCAACCCGAAAGGGCGATGATCCCTTCATGGTATTCCTCCAGGTGGCCGCACTGAGGTTCCCCTCTGGGGTGGTCCAGGTGGGCCCGGGTGAGAAGGCGGCACAGGTTGGCGTAACCGGGGGCGTCCCGGGCCAGCAGGGTGAGGTGGTGGCCGCCCGCGGTCGTCCCGGGCCAGCAGGGTGAGGTGGTGGCCGCCCGCGGTCGTCACCTCCGCCCCCTGGAGGGGCTTGATGCCGGACTGTTGGGCCAGCCGGGCGAAGCGCACCGCCGCGCTGACGTTGTCATGATCGGTGATGGCCAAGGCGGACATGCCTTTTGCCGCGGCTTCTTTAACTAGATCCTCGATAGAACTGGCTCCGTCTTGAAAAGAATAGGGGCTGTGGACGTGCAGGTGGACAAAGTTTTCCAAGGGTCAATCCCCCTATCGTGGACCATGAAGAAATGTCAGGCGCAGATGGCCGTGTTAATCTGCAACAAAAATTGTACTCAATGGGTGGACGGCATGTCAAGAGTTTTGGGGGTGTTTTTTGAAAGGGCAGTCCTGGGGCTATATAGTCGGCGAATGACGCTTCCCTGCCGGAATGACCGGATAATCCCGTGGATGCCGCCGTTCCTTGATTGGCGTTGAAGCCACGGGGGAGCAGAGGCAACTGGCCAGGGTCTCTCGGAACAAGGCGGCCCGTTTTGGCTGGGCACAGGATCCTGAACACCACGGCCAAGTACGTCAGGCCGTCTGCGCAGGATGTGCAGGGGGCGGCAGACAGGGTGATGTCGGAGTGACTTTTCTCATGTTGTTGCGCAAAAGGATTTTTACAACCTGCCCGAAGGGCCTTATTTTTTTGGAGGTGGTTTCGTTTGGATATCAAGATTATCGGTATGGCCGCCGTTTGCGGCCTGTGCGACGCGGTTGCGGAAATCATGACCGGCCAGGCAAGCGACGACGAGAAGGCGGCACTGCTGACGGAAGTTGAATGTGATGATCGGGCTGAGATCGAGCGGTTTTACGAAGGAGCGCGGTCGGCGTTTAAGAGAGATCCTGGCAACGCAGTGTTCCTCTTCTTATTGGTTTCGTTGGACAACATCCGTGCTATGCCTGCGAAGGAGAAGGTCCGGTCTCTCGATGAGATTCTGTCTCTCCTGGAGGCCGCCCTTAAGCACGGGTACGTCACTGACCAGGATGCGATCGACATAGTAGCAAAGGTGAACGAATTGAGGGAGAACGGTGGCGGTTGCTGATGGTTGTCCGCCACTTGGCAAGTTCTGCTTAACCTGTTCCCTCCGCCAAGGCCCATAGTAGCTGCCTCCGTTAACGTCGCACAAGTGGGGCAACTGGTGGTCTACCTGGAATCGCTCGGTCACCCGATGCCGGTTATCGGCGTCACCTGCTGGGTCAGATGGCCCCGGGCATTCTCCAGAGCAAGTTGCTTGGGCTGGCGGACCTGTTGAACCTGGTGACGGGGGGCAGGAGGGTGGACCAAGGGGTCAGCCTGGACAAGGTGGCCGTGCTGGCCGGGCACAGCAAGCTAAACACCTCGGCCAAGTACGTCAGGCCGAGCGTGCAGGATCTGGAGAAGGCGGTGGACCGGCTGAGCTGGGAATAACCAGCAAGCCGGTTTACGATTTTGGTTGGAACCGGCTGATCGGAGGAAAAAGTCATAGAAAAACAGCCGGACGATATATGGCCATAATGGCCATATAGTGCTATAATGAATCACAGACCAACGAAAAATATGGGGGGTATCTTCCATGCCGTACGTCCCGGTCCACGAAGCCAAAACCAGACTGACTGCCTTAAGGCGCGAAGCCGTTGCAGGGAAAGAGTTTCTATTGGCCGACGCTAAGAGAAAGGATGACCGCCCCGCTTCGCTTGTGTCCACCGCACTGCTTGACGAATTATGCGAATCCAAGGTTTTTTCTTATGAATGGCTTGATCGACCAGGGGAGGAAAGCGAGGATTATTCTCTGTACAACCGGGAAACTGGTGTTTACGGCATTGGCCCAACCAAGGCGGAAGCCGTAGAAAATTTCATTGAGAATATCGTTGACTACGCAAATGTGTATTTTGACGACTTGCCGTATTATTTAAGCCCGATCGGTGACCGCCACGGGCATTACTGGTATTTGCGACGCGTACTCCGTTGCGAAGGCAACAGGGAAATACTTTACCGAGCCCTTGGTTTGGATAAGGCGATAAGCTGATGGGATACACATTTACATGGGATGACATTGAAAAAATCTGCCGGAAATTGGGTATGAAACGACAGGGCAAGTCTGCTGTCTGGAAGGGTATTGGCGATGATGGGATAAAACGAACTTGTATCATCCATGCTAAACATAAGGGCAGTGTTGGCAATGGTTTGGTGCAAAAAATTGCCACTGAAGAATTGAAGTTTTCTTCAGTGGAAGAAATGTACCGGTTTCTAAATGAGAAATGATGAGGCACGGTTCAACTGACGTACACTGAAGGCTGACTGGCCGGGATCAAGGCCGCGCAACACAAGCTTAGACATAAGCGGTTGGCGGACCAGAAGGTTACTCTCTACCAGTTGTCATGGCTGAATATAGCACCCTGAAACATGCCGTGTCCGTTGTTTTGTCTTGGCGTACAAGATTTTCGGCTCTCCTGGCCTTGCCCAGGGGGCCTTATTTTTTGGAGGTGGTTTCGTTGGACATCAAGCTAATCGGCATGGCCACCGTAGCCAGCCTGTGCGACGCGGTTGCGGAGATCATGACGGGCCAACCAAGCTACGACGAGAAGGCGGCACTGCTGACTGAAGTTGAATGTGATAATCGGGCTGAGATCGAGCGGTTTTACGGGGGAGCGCGGGCAGCGTTTAAGAAAGATCCTGGCAACGGGGTATCCCTTTTCTTATTGGTTTCCCTGGACGACATCCGGACTATGCCTGCTAAGGAGAGGGTCCGGTCTCTCGATGAGATTCTGTCTCTCCTGGAGGCCGCCCTTAAGAACGGGTACGTCACTGACCAGGATGCGATCGACGTAGTTGGGAAGGTGGACGAGTTGCTGAACACCCTGTACAGCTGACGGTCGGTTGATGACTTTAAAGGTCGCTTTCTGCAAAAAAATTGTCTCCACTTCCTCCACCAGAGCACCCGTTGTTGCTCTTGCCATATGCTCTGAGCACCCCAACGGCGCTGTCGACTCGGCCTTGATCACTCCCCTGGACATCGCCGACTACCGGCGGTACCTGATGGACCGGAAGAAGAAGCCACCCACGGCCAACAACGCCCTAGGGGTGCTGTGATTTTTACGGATTTCGGTTTTGCCGCAGGGCCACTTGGGTCCGATGCCCAGGGAAAAAATGGTGTTCCTTCGGGGAATATCG
>JAJYZD010000258.1 GCA_021800315.1 Bacillota bacterium
GACATTCCGAAGGGCAAGTACCAGGGTCGGTGGCGTGGCAGGGTCGCTGTCAGGAAGACGGGCTACTTCGACATCAGGGACGGTACCGGAAAACGGATCTGCCAGGGCATTTCAGCGAGATACTGTCGTCTCCTGCAGAGAGCTAATGGATGGCAGTACGAGAGGGAATCATTGCCGGCTAACGCCGGTGCCGCGCTTCCTCCCCATGTCTAAAGCCAGGGGCATCCGCGCGGCAGTTTCGGTGAAAAAAATAACAAAGGGAGGCTTCGACCATGATATTGATCGGTGAGCGGATCAACGGCATGTTCAAGGACATTAAGGAAGCCATTGTCAACCACGATCCGGACCGCGTGGAATACTGGGCCAAACGGCAGACCGAACAAGGAGCCCATTACCTGGATATCAACACCGGACCAACCGTGGCTCCGGAGGACGCTCCGGCCGTGATGGAATGGCTGACCCGGACGGCGCAGGCCGTAAGTACGCTGCCCTGCTGCCTGGACTCCACCAACCCGGCCGCCATCGAGGCGGGCCTGAAGGTGCACCGGGGCAAAGCCCTCATTAACTCCACCTCCGCCGACCAGGCGAAGATGGACATCTACATCCCCATGGCCGTCAAATACGGCGCCGCCCTGATCGGCCTGGCCATGAACGAGAAGGGCGTGCCCAAGAGCGCCGCCGACCGCACCGCCCTGGCCATGGAACTGGTGGTCAACGCCGACGCCTACGGGCTGCCCATGGAAGACCTCTTCATCGACCCGCTGGCCCTGCCGGCCAACGTGGCCCAGGACCACGGCCCGGAAGTGATCGAGGCCCTGCGGCAGATCAAGATGCTGGCCGACCCGGCGCCGCGTACCACCCTGGGTCTGTCCAACGTATCCCAGCGCTGCACCAACCGTCCCCTGTTGAACCGGACGTTCATGGTCATGTGCATGACGGCCGGCCTCGACTCGGCCATCGTGGACGTCGACGACGACCTCCTGGTGGACGCGGCCGCCGCGGCGGAGATCCTGTTGAACAGAAACATCTACTGTGACGCCTATCTCAAGACTTTCCGCCAGCGCTAGCCCGGCGGCGGCAATTCGCTAGAAGGTTGGTGGATATCGAGATGAGTACACCCCAAGCGGGGTCCCCGGACGGCGTCCCGCCGGTCGGGGCGAAAACAGGGGCCGTACTGGTCGTCGGGGGCGGTATCGCGGGAATCCAGGCCGCCCTCGACCTGGCCGAAAGCGGCTACTTCGTCTACCTGGTGGAGCGGAAAGCGGCGATCGGCGGGACCATGCCGATGCTGGACAAGACGTTTCCGACCAACGACTGTTCCATGTGCATCCTGTCGCCCAAGCTGGTGGAGTGCGGCCGGCACCTGAACATCAAGATCCTCACCCTGTCCGAACTGGTGGACCTTGCGGGTGAGCCCGGCCGTTTCACCGCCACCATCGAAAGGCAGCCGCGGTACGTCGATCCGGACAAGTGCCGCAGTTGCGGCGACTGCAGTGAGGCCTGCCCCCAGGACGTCGACGACGAATTCAACCAGGGCCTGGGCATACGGAAGGCTGTCTACAAGCTTTACGCCCAGGCCTTTCCCAACGCCTACGCCGTGGACAGGGAGAACTGCCTGGATTGCGGCGCCTGCGTGGACGCCTGCGAGTCGGGAGCCATCGACCACGACATGGCGGGCGAAACGATCCAGGTCGAGGTGGGCTCGGTCATCCTGGCCCCCGGCTTTAAGCCCTTCGACCCGGCCGCCCTCGAATATTACGGATACGGGCGGCTGCCGGGCGTGGTGACCAGCCTGGAGTTCGAGCGCATTCTCTCCGCCTCGGGCCCGTTCGGTGGTCACCTGCAGGTTCCGAAGGACGGCCGGGAGCCGAAAAAGATCGCCTGGATCCAGTGCGTGGGTTCCCGGAACAAGCGGATCGAGCACGGCTACTGCTCTTCGGTCTGCTGCATGTACGCCGTCAAGGAAGCGGTGATCGCCAAGGAGCACAGCCGTGAACCGCTTGATACCACGATTTTCTTCATGGACATGCGCACCTTCGGCAAGGACTTCGAGAAGTACTACGACCGGGCCCGGGAGGAGCACGGCGTGAACTTCGTCCGTTCCCGCATCTGGGGCGTGGACAAAAGCGGGGAAAACGCAGGGATGCTGACCATCCGTTACGGGGACGAGGGCGGACGGGTTTGCTACGCCGACTATGACCTGGTGGTTCTCTCGGTGGGCCTTTCCGCCGATCCCGATACGGCCCGGCTGGCCCGGCGACTGGGGCTCGATCTGAACGCTTACCGCTTCGGGGAGCCGGGCGAGTTCGAACCGGTGTCGTCAAACCGGGAAGGTATCTACGTGGCCGGGGCGTTCGCCGGTCCGCGGGACATTCCCGAGACGGTCATGCAGGCCTCCGCCGCGGCGGGCGAGGCCGCGGGGCAGCTGGCTGAAAGCCGTGGCACCCTGGTGACCGCCCGCGAGTACCCGCCGGAGCGGGACGTTTACGGTGCGGCAGTCCGGACCGGCGTGTTCGTATGCCACTGCGGCATCAACATCGGCAGCGTGGTCGACGTGCCCGGGGTGGTCCGGTACGCCGCTGCCCTGCCCGGGGTGGTCTACGCCGCGGAGAACCTCTACGCCTGTTCGCAGGATAACCAGGCCAGCATGAAGGAAGCCATAGAAAAGCACAACTTGAACCGGGTCGTGGTAGCATCCTGCAGCCCGCGCACCCACGAGCCGCTCTTCCAGGAGACCATGCGCGACGCCGGACTCAACACCGCCCTGTTCGAGATGGCCAACATCCGGGACCAGTGTTCCTGGGTGCACCAGGCCCAGCCCCAGGCGGCCACGGCCAAGGCCAGGGACCTGGTTCGGATGGCGGTGGCCAAAGTCGCCCTGGCCGCTCCCGTCACCGGGGCCAAGGCTCCCGTGACAAGGGAGGCGCTGGTGGTGGGCGGCGGTCCGGCCGGCCTGACGGCGGCCCTTGAGTTGGCCGCCCAGGGTTACCCGGTGCACCTGGTGGAGCGAACGGACCAACTGGGCGGCATGGCCTACCGGCTCGGCCACACCCTGAAGGGGCGGGCGATTGCGCCGTTCGTGTCCGCCCTGGTCGAAAAGGTGCTGGCCAACCCGTTGATCAACGTCTATACCGGGTCCACGCTCAGCCAGGTATCCGGCTTCGTGGGCAACTTCACCAGCCGGCTTTCCGGCGGGCAGGTCATCGGGCACGGCGTGGCCGTGGTGGCGACAGGCGGGCAGGAGTACCGGCCCGCGGAGTACCTGTACGGCACGGACGATCGAGTCATGACCCAGCTTTCGCTGGCCGAAGCCATGGAGAAGAATGATCCCCGGGTGGCGAGCGCCCAAAACATCGTGCTGATCCAGTGCGTGGGTTCGCGCGAACCGGGCCGGCCCTACTGCAGCCGGGTCTGCTGCGGCAAGTCGATGCGCCTGGCCCTGTCCCTGAAGGAGAAGAGTCCGGCGGCCAACGTGTACGTCCTCTACCGGGACATCCGCACCTACGGGTTCTACGAAGACCTGTACACCGAGGCTAGGGACCGGGGCGTCATCTTCCTGCGCTACGAGCCGGAGGACAAACCCGTGGTGGAAGCGAATCCCTCGGGTCTTACGGTTACGGTGCCGGAACTGATCCTGGGTCGGCCTTTTGTGATCGACGCCGACCTGGTCGCCCTCGCCGCGGCCATCCTGCCCGGGGACAACGCCGACCTGTCGCGTTTCTTCAAACTGCCCCTGAACCAGGAGGGCTTCTTCCTGGAGGCCCACTTAAAGCTGAGGCCGGTGGACTTTTCCACCGACGGCGTGTTCATGTGCGGCGTGGCCCACGGACCCAAGAACCTGACCGAGAACATCGCCCAGGCCAAGGCCGCGGCCGGCCGGGCCGGCACGGTGCTGGCCAAGGACGCCGTGGTGGTGGAGGGCAAGTGCTCCGTGGTCAACAAAGCCAAGTGCACGGCCTGCGGCGTCTGCGAACTGGTCTGCCCGTCCGGGGCGATAACCGTCGACCTGGAGGCGCGGGTATCGGTGGTCAACGAGGCGCTGTGCAAAGGCTGCGGCGCCTGCGTGTCGTCCTGCCGGTGCGGCGCGCTGAACCTGAAAGGGTGCACGGACGAGCAAATCATGGCCATGCTGGCGGCAATGACAACGGGGTCCCCAAACGGCGACACGCCGGTTGGGGTAGTGTGGAGGTGAAACCCGTGGCGACCAACGAATACGACCCCAGGATAGTGGCATTCCTTTGCAACTGGTGCAGCTACGCGGGCGCCGACCTGGCCGGCGTGAGCCGCCTGCAGTATCCGCCGAACGTACGGGTGGTGCGGGTGCCCTGTTCGGGGCGCATCAACCCCCTGTTCATCTTCGCCGCCCTGAGGAGGGGCGCCGACGCCGTACTCACCTCCGGGTGACACCCCGGCGACTGCCACTATGTTAGTGGCAACCTGGTGGCGAGGCGGAAATTCGGGCTGGTCAAGAACCTGATGTCGTTCATCGGGGTGGAGGAAGAAAGGGTAAACTTTACCTGGATCTCGGCGTCGGAGGGCGGCCGGTTCGCCGACACGATGCGTTCGGTGACCGGACAGGTCAAGGCCCTGGGTCCGGCCAAGGGTCTCTTCGGGAAGAGAGGCGAGGTTTCTTGAAGGAAGTGGAGGCAAAGATCAAGGAGACGGCCCGGCGGCTTCTGGCGGACGGTACCGTCGAACTGGTCCTGGGATACGAGGCCGGCAGCGTGCCGCTCAGGAGCACACCTTGCTTCGCCCGGACGGCTGCGGACGCG
>JAJYZD010000259.1 GCA_021800315.1 Bacillota bacterium
CCGTTGACTACCTGGGGACGGAAAATCCCATACTTCTGCGCTGGTTGGAGAACAGGCAGAGGGAATGTAAGAACACCTGCGACGAGTGCGCCACGAGTCATGAGGAACGGCTGGTCGAAGGGATCTGCGTTCCCGCCGCGTCGATGATCTTTCTTGACATGCTGCAAGGATTCGCCGGTATCCACTGGCAGGTGGTCAACATGATGTGGTTGGTGACCGGGTCGTGGGAAACCCCCAGGGTCAAGCATGGGACCAGGTAAGAATGAGGGCTGTCCGGCAGGGTGGCAGGGGTGAGTCGAAAGGCGAAGGGCGAAAAGGGACCAGGGCGCCGGCGGGGAAGCACCTCCGCCGGCGCACCACTTTCCGGTTGACGCGGCGTACCGCGCTTGGCCGGCCGCCCCGTCAGTGGGCCCGAGCCGCCGCCGGGTAAGGGGACGGCGGTCGTAAGGGTGGCTGTATTTCCCGTATCTTTCCTTATTTTCCTTCTTGACATCGTATCCGCGTTTTGTTAATATAGGGGGGTGCGATTTCCTGCTGGGAGGTGGCGGTCTTGCACAGGCTGGCACAATCCCGAAACAAGACCGTGGGTTCCAAACAGACCATGAAGGCCATTGAGAAGGACCAGGCCCTCGCGGTGTACATAGCGCGCGACGCGGAGCGGCGCGTGGTGGAGCCGGTGCTGGGGGCGTGCCGCTCCCGGCAGGTCCGGGTGGTGGAAGTGGAAAACATGCGTGTCCTGGGTAAACTGTGTAATATAGATGTGGGTTGCGCCTGCGCCGCGATATTGAAGGAAGGGGCACCCGGCTCGCCGTAAGGCGGGTTGGGTAAAAGGATCAACCCTGAGAAGGAGTGTTGGAATGCCCACGATCAGTCAGCTCGTGCGCAAGGGCCGGACCCGGATGGAGAAGAAATCGAATGCTCCGGCCCTGAAGGAATGCCCGCAAAAGCGTGGCGTTTGTACGAGGGTGTACACCACCACGCCCAAGAAGCCCAATTCCGCCCTGCGTAAGGTGGCCCGTGTCCGCCTGACCAACGGCATCGAGGTGACCTCGTACATTCCCGGCATCGGCCACAACCTGCAGGAACACTCGGTGGTCCTGGTCAGGGGGGGCAGGGTCAAGGACCTCCCGGGTGTGCGATACCACGTGGTCCGGGGAGCCCTTGATTCGGCCGGGGTGCAGAACAGGAACAGGGGCCGGTCCAAGTACGGGTCGAAGCGGGCCAAGGGTAAGAAGTAGGGGTTTCAAGCCTTGACGGCAAAGGGGGGAAGAGGATGCCCAGACGGGGAAGCAAGGGCAGGCGGGTCGTGGCGCCCGATCCTGTGCACGGCAGCGTGGTGCTGGCCAAATTGATTAACCAGATGATGTGGGACGGCAAGCGGTCCGTATCGGAAGAGATCGTATACGGCGCCCTGGAGATCATAGGCAGGAAAACCGGGAAAAACGGCCTGGAAGTTTTCGACCAGGCGGTCAAGAATGTCATGCCGGTCCTGGAGGTCAAGGCCCGCCGCGTGGGCGGCGCCAATTACCAGGTGCCCATCGAGGTACGGCCGGACCGGCGCCAGACTCTGGCCATACGGTGGATTACCAACTACGCCCGCCAGCGTTCCGGACACAGTATGCGGGAGAAACTGGCCGCCGAATTGATGGACGCGGCCAACAATACCGGCGGTTCCGCGAAGAGACGGGAAGACACCCACAAGATGGCGGAAGCCAACAAGGCGTTTGCCCATTACCGGTGGTAGGGAGGTGAAAAAGCTATGCCGCGCACAACTCAGATCGAGAAAACGCGCAATATAGGGATAATGGCCCATATCGACGCCGGGAAGACCACCACGACCGAGCGCATCCTTTTTTACACCGGCAAGGTGCACAAGATGGGCGAGGTGCATGACGGGGCGGCAACGATGGACTGGATGGTGCAGGAGCAGGAGCGCGGCATTACCATCACTTCCGCCGCTACCTCGTGTCAATGGCGCGACTGCGTGATCAACATTATCGATACACCCGGGCACGTGGACTTCACCATGGAAGTAGAGCGCTCCCTGCGCGTACTTGACGGTGCGGTTGCTGTTTTTTGCTCGGTTGGCGGCGTGGAGCCGCAGTCAGAAACCGTGTGGCGCCAGGCCGACAAATACGGGGTGCCCCGGGTGGCGTACGTCAACAAGATGGACCGCATCGGCGCCGACTTTTTCGAGGTTCTCAATATGATCAAGACCCGCCTCGGGGCCAATCCGGTGCCCTTGCAACTGCCGATCGGCGCGGAGGACGGCTTTGTCGGCCTGGTGGACCTGGTCCACCTTACCGCCCTTACCTATTCCGACGATCTTGGTGTTCAGGCGCACGAGGGCGAGGTCCCCGCGGCCATGGCGGACCTGGTGGCGGAATACCGGGAAAAGCTCCTGGAGGCGGCCGCCGATTGCGACGAGGCCGTGATGGAGAAGTATCTGGACGGGGAACCCGTTCCGGAGGAAGACCTGAAGCGGGCCATCCGGCGGGGTACGCTCGAAGTCAGGTTCATTCCGGTCCTGTGCGGGTCTTCCTTTAAAAATAAAGGGGTCCAACCGCTCCTGGACGCCATCGTGGACTACCTGCCATCCCCGGCGGATGTGGCCCGGGTGACGGGCACCGACCCGGAATCGGGGGGGGAAATCGTCCGCGAGGCCGCGGATAACGCGCCGTTTTCGGCCCTGGCCTTCAAGATCATGGCCGACCCCTACGTCGGAAAACTCACTTTCTTCCGCGTCTACTCCGGACAACTGAACCAGGGCTCCTACGTCTACAACGCCACCCGGGGCCGGCGGGAGCGGGTGGGGCGTATCCTGCGCATGCACGCCAACCACCGGGAGGACATCGCGGAGATTTTTACCGGGGACATCGTGGCGGCGGTGGGCTTTAAGCAGACCTTTACCGGCGACACCCTGTGCGCCGAAAAAGCGCCGGTGATCCTGGAATCGATCGAGTTTCCGGCCCCGGTGATCCACGTGGCCATCGAACCCAAGACCAAGGCCGACCAGGAGAAGATGGGCGTGGCGCTCAACCGGCTGTCCGAGGAGGATCCCACCTTCCGGATCCATACCGACCCCGAGACCGGCCAAACCATCATTTCCGGCATGGGAGAACTGCATCTGGAGATCATCGTCGACCGGCTGACCCGTGAGTTCAAGGTGGAAGCCAACGTGGGCCGGCCGCAGGTGGCCTACCGGGAGACCATTCGCAAAAAAGTCAGGGCCGAAGGAAAGTTTGTCCGCCAGAGCGGCGGACGGGGCCAGTACGGCCACGTCTGGGTCGAACTCGAACCACTCGATCCCGGCGCCGGATACGAGTTTGTCAACAAAATTGTCGGCGGGGTGATTCCGCGCGAATACATCCCCGCGGTGGACCAGGGCATCCGCGAGGCCATGGAAAACGGCGTGATGGCGGGCTATCCGGTTATCGACGCCAGGGCCACCCTGTACGACGGTTCCTTCCACGAGGTGGACTCCTCCGAAATGGCCTTCAAGATCGCCGGTTCGATAGCCTTCAAGAACGCGGCGGCCAAAGCCGGCCCCGTGCTCCTGGAGCCACTGATGCAGGTGGAGATCATCGTGATGGACGAATACATGGGCGAGGTGCTGGGCGACTTCAACGCCCGCCGGGGCCGGATCGAGGAAATGGAGCGGCGTGCCGGAGCCCAGGTCGTGCGCGCCGTGGTTCCGCTGGCCGAGATGTTCGGCTACGCCACTTCCCTGCGCTCGTTGACCCAGGGGCGGGGCACCTACACCATGCAGTTCGCCCACTACGCGGAGGTACCTCCTTCCATTGCGGAGGGAATTACCGCCAGGAGCAGGGGTTAGAATATTCTCAGCCACGCTTCGGAGGTGGGCCGGCTTGCCGGAAGCCGGGATACAAGGGGCACCTGGCTGTAAGCCCCGGGCTGCCGGGATACCCACGTCCGGTGGGCCGTGGTGGGCGAAGGCAGGCCGAAGCGATCCGGGGGAAGAGTAGCGAAAAACAGTTTAAGGAGGAAACGGCAATGGGAAAACAAAAGTTTGAGCGCACCAAACCGCACGTCAATATAGGGACGATCGGACACGTGGACCACGGGAAGACCACTTTGACGGCGGCTATTACGATGGCACTGGCCACGGTCGGCGGGGCGACGGTCAAGAAGTACGAGGAGATCGACAATGCGCCGGAAGAGCGGGAGCGCGGCATAACCATCAATACGGCGCACGTGGAGTACGAGACCGGGAAGAGGCACTACGCGCACGTGGACTGCCCGGGGCACGCCGACTACGTCAAGAACATGATCACCGGCGCGGCCCAGATGGACGGCGCCATCCTGGTGGTTTCGGCGGCGGACGGCCCCATGCCCCAGACCCGGGAGCATATCCTGCTGGCGCGCCAGGTGGGCGTGCCCTACATCGTGGTATACATGAACAAGGCGGACCAGGTTGACGATCCGGAACTGCTGGAATTGGTGGAGATGGAAATCCGCGAACTGCTGAGCGCTTACGACTTCCCCGGCGACGACATACCGGTCATCATCGGCTCGGCTTTGAAATGCATGGAGGCGACCGACAAGAAGGGTCCCGACTGCCAGTCGGTCTGGGACCTCATGGACGCCGTGGACAGCTACATCCCGACGCCGGCGCGCGACATAGACAAGCCGTTCCTGATGCCGGTGGAGGACGTATTCTCGATTACGGGCCGTGGTACGGTGGCTACGGGCCGCGTGGAGCGCGGCGCGGTCAAGACCGGCGAAGAGATCGAGATCGTGGG
>JAJYZD010000260.1 GCA_021800315.1 Bacillota bacterium
TATGTTTGTCTCTGTACCGGGGAACAGTCCCAGAACAGCTTGAACAAGCATCGGGAAGGCGGCGGCGTGGCCGGGGGAGATCTGGTAAACGAGGCGTCGGATACTTTCGGGCCTGATTTCGCATCGGCCCGCGAGTAAACCGGCCGATCGCCCGGTACGTGCTCCGCTTGGCGTACGCCGGCCGTGCCATGTTCTTTTCCCGGCGACGAACAGGTTGAACCCTCTTCGACCACCCACCCTTCATTTTACCAATTCGGCCGAAACAATGATCAAGTCCCTGGCTATGGGTTCCAATTGCTGAATACTGGCAGTGATCTCCTCCGAAGTAGCCGCTTGTTCCTGCGAGACCGCCGAAACCTGCAAAACGTGTTCGGACAGGGCATCAATGTTTTTCTTGATCCTGGTCAGTTTTTCCGTAACCTCTTTGCCCGATGACTGGGTACGCCCGGCGAGCTTGCGGATCTCTTCGGCCACGACATTGAAACCCCGGCCGAGATCACCGGCCCTGGCCGCTTCGATGGCCGCGTTCAGGCCGAGCAGATGGGTCTGGGACGCTATCTCCATAATTAGACTGATAATAGCGTCCATGTCTTTGACGTCACCGTGGATTATTTGCGTGTTATTGGCTAATTCCGCTGATGTTGCTGCCAATTCTTCGGCGGATGCCGCAAAGCCCGAGGAGCCCGATGCGACGGTCTGCACAGAGGAGTTCATATTTTGAGATATCTCGTTGAGTTTCTCCTCAAGCTCAATTGTCTGAACCATGGCGAATACACCCACCACTTGACCATCCCGGGTGATAGGCACCGCGGTACTGATATAAGGGACCCCCATAAGGCTTGCCGGGACTTTTCTCTTGATCTTCCGGGCCTCATTGACCGCGGCTTCGGAAACACTACCCGGTGTGAGCGGCACTCCCGCCTGTAAACCTAAGTCGATTTTTGTACCACGCTCGTAATGAATGACTTGTTGAGGGGTGGACAGAATCAAAGCGGTTTCATCGCCTAATAGCTGCCGCAAGAAAGGCATCATAGCAATAAGGTTGGTAAGTTTTTCATCCACCTCTGAACCCATATTTTACCTCCTGTGCTGATAGATATCCAAGCTGTTTTAATATCGGCATATTTAGACTGCGGATTTAGGGAAACCGGCAAGCTATACCCGGCCGGCGCCTCTGTGCCGGTGGCTGGTGAGGTGACGGCTACCGGCGGACCCTGGATAGTGGTAGTCTCGGCTGCGGGCATAAATTGAGAGCTGAACGGCATAGGCTGTCGTCACCATTTCCGTCACACGGATGCCCCTGGATTTATCCATGGGAAGGAAGTAAGCGGGCTATACTGTTGCTCGCCAGCATTGGCGGATTCCCGAATTCCCTTGTGGTGGATGTTGATTGTTCGGGATCGTCGGGGAATAATGACCTTAAGTGATCGACGTGGCTGCGGATCCTGACCGGCTGGGTGGGGAGCTTGAAGCGTTGCCGCGGGAGAAAAAACTCCAACTGGTCAATCGTACTTGGTGCGCCGGACGGGCAATTCGGCTCTACATCGTGTGGTCAAGGAGGGAAAGATCCACCGCAATGTCAATGATGGCACGGAATTAGATCCGTTGTATTATAAGGAGATTACCCCTCTCACATACGATCAGGCAATGGCCTTCTTGGAAGCAGCCAAGAAGAGCCCTTATTACGTCGCTTTATTGCTTGAACCAACCACCGGCTACGCCGGGGTGAAATCCTTGCATTGGTGTGGGATAACATTGATCTCAATGATTGCACCATCTTCATCGAGCGTACCTTAAAGAGAGTGAAGATGCCGGATGGCACGAATAAGACTACGTTGAAATTCAGAAAGCCGAAAACAAAGAAATCAAAAAGCAAGGTAGCATTCCCGGAATGGATTAAAGACGAATTGATTCGGCATCACTGGGAGCAGGTCGCCACGCTGCTTTTGGAAAACGGCGAAGAGATGAAGGAGATCCAGGAACTCCTTCGCCACAGCCGGCTTTCCACGGCCTCGGATATTTACACGGCCTGGACCGATAAATTGCAAAAGAAAACGGCCACCAGGATCGGAGAGATCCTGCGTCCGCCGTCCGTTCCAGGGCGATCCCCGGCGCCAGGTAATTCACAACCTGACAATCCGCCTTCATCTTGACGCATTGTCGTCAAACTGTCGTCAACCTCAATTTGCAAGAGTCCCGAAACCGTTGATATTCCTGGTGGTGGCTGTAGGGATTGAACCTACGACATCCTGCTTGTAAGGCAGGCGCTCTCCCGCTGAGCTAAGCCACCATGATACCGTCATTATATCCTTTTGCGGCCCCAAAGTCAACCGCAAGACGACATCACGGACCTCCGGGAAAGGGCGGACGAGGACCGGATGAAGGCCCTCGTCCAAAGATTTGTGGGACAGGTTGTTGTGCCTCTAAATCGCTTCGGGGAAACGTACCGCTTGGATGGCATTGCCCCGGAAACGGTTTGGTTACCGTTGGTGACCCCACCGGGATTCGAACCCGGGTTACCGCCGTGAAAGGGCGGTGTCTTAGGCCGCTTGACCATGGGGCCAGGAGAATTGGCAATGGTGGGCCCACTAGGGATCGAACCTAGGACCGACCGGTTATGAGCCGGCTGCTCTGCCGCTGAGCTATGGGCCCGTGTGGCTCCCCGAGCAGGATTCGAACCTGCAACCTACCGGTTAACAGCCGGTTGCTCTACCGTTGAGCTATCGAGGAACGCGCTCGCCTTATATTATACAACGCCGGAACCCCCGAGTCAATCCCCGGTTGGGACAGGAAACCCCTGTCAGGGGTGGCCGGAACAGGGGTTTGTTTATTCCAGGTAGTCCTTCAGTTTCTTCGAGCGGCTGGGGTGTCGCAACTTGCGCAGGGTCTTGGCCTCGATCTGGCGGATCCGCTCCCTGGTGACCCCGAACCTCTGTCCCACTTCCTCCAGGGTCCGGGCCCGGCCGTCATCCAGTCCGAAACGGAGGCGCAGCACCTTCTGTTCCCGGTCGGTCAGGGTCTCGAGCACGTCGTCCAACTGCTCCCGCAGCAGGGTGAACGATGCTTCCTCAGCCGGTGCCCGCGTGTCGTGATCGGGAATGAAATCGCCCAGGTGGGAATCTTCCTCTTCACCGATGGGCGTCTCCAGGGATACCGGCTCCTGTGCTATCTTCATTATCTCCCGGACCTTCTCCTCGGAGATGTTCATCTCCTCGGCGATTTCCTCCGGGGTGGGGTCGCGGCCGAGTTCCTGGAGGAGCTGCCGGGACACACGGATCAACTTGTTGATGGTCTCAACCATGTGGACCGGAATCCTGATCGTCCTCGCCTGGTCGGCGATGGCCCTGGTTATGGCCTGCCTGATCCACCAAGTGGCGTAGGTGCTGAATTTGTATCCCTTGCGATAGTCGAACTTCTCCACGGCCTTGATCAGGCCGAGATTTCCCTCCTGGATAAGGTCCAAAAAGAGCATGCCCCGTCCCACGTACCGCTTGGCGATGGAAACCACCAGCCGCAAGTTGGCTTCCGCCAGCTTGCGCTTGGCTTCCTCGTCCCCCTGTTCCATCCGTTTGGCCAGGTCGACTTCTTCATCCGAAGTCAGAAGCGGAACCCGGCCGATCTCCTTGAGGTACATGCGAACCGGGTCATCAATGCCGATACCCTCCGGTATGGACAGGTCGACCTCTATCTCTTCGGGAGCCGCTTCCAGGGGAGGTTCCTCCATGGGATCCAGTTCGGCCACTTCCGGCACGACGTCGATACCCAGGCTGGCCAGCTTTTCATATATATCGTCGATCTGCTCGGGGGTGAGGTCCACGCCTGAAAGCGTATCCATGATCTCGTTGTAGGTCAGGGTGCCGCGTTTCTTACCCTTGTCGATCAATTCCCTTATGCCGTCGCAATTCAGTTCTTCTCTCATCTCACACCCCCCCTTAACAATCGTCGATCAAACCCTTGTACTGTTCCATCAACTGCGTGAGCACGACCAAGTCCCCGGACGCCTCGGCTTGAGCCATTTCTTTTAGAAGTATATCCCTTTTCCGGCGTCCGGCGATCCGGCGGACCGCGGCCACATAGTCGTTCAGGAGGGCCGGCTCGCCGGCCGCGGGATTCTCTTCCATCAGCAGTCCGGAGACACATTCCTGGGCATCTCCGGTCAATCCGGGAAAAAGCGCCGCCGGTGAATACCCCTCATAGGTAGTATATTGCGCAAGGAGGGCAAAGACTTCCGCCAAAACAGGATCCTCGATAAAATCGTCGCCCAACTCCCCGCGGACCGCCGCTGTCAGGTCCGGCCGGACCAGGAGAATCCTCAGAACGGCTTTCTGGGCCTGCCGGCCGGCTTCTTCCCGCCTATTTCCCGGGTTTTTTAATATATTATGTCTGTTTTTAGCAATTTTATCCGGATTTGGCCATTTTTTTCGGTCTTGTTCAAAGCCTCTCAGTTCCTCCCTGATAAGCTCCCAGCCCAGACCCACGGACCGGGCCACCAGACCCACGGCTTCCTCCTTCTCCACGACACCATCGATACCCGCCAGGACAGGCAACATTTCCCGCACCACGGCCCCCTTGTCCCCACCCTTGCCGGCCACGACCCGCTTTAACATGAAGGCGACCGGCGAGCTGGCTTTTCCTACCAGTTCCCTCCATCCCTCCGGTCCCTTCGACCGGAGATACTCGTCGGGATCCTTCCCTTCGTCGAGGGCCAGTACGCGCGCCCGCAGGTTCGTCTCCTTGAGGATGTTCAGGC
>JAJYZD010000261.1 GCA_021800315.1 Bacillota bacterium
GCCCGGGACAGCCCGCAGATGGCCGCCCCTTTGATCTCCCCGGCCAGAAGGCGTACCGCGGCCAGGTCGCCCGGCGAAGAGACCGGGAAGCCCGCCTCGATTACGTCCACGCCCAGTTTGACGAGCTGTCGGGCGACCTCCAGTTTTTCCTGGGCGTTCAGGGTAATGCCGAGAGACTGCTCCCCGTCCCGCAAAGTGGTGTCGAAGACGTACAACCGGCGCATAACCATCATCCTTTCCCCCGTTTTGACCACCAAAACAAAAAACCCCGCCCCCTAATGGGACGGAGTTTACTCCGCGGTACCACCCACTTTGACAGCCGAAGCCGTCCTCTTGCCAGGGTACGGGAAAAAACGGTTCCGATACCCCCTTCCTTTTAACGGTGGAAGTTCCGTCCGGGCCTACTTTCCGGGGATTTGGGCCGGCAACTCAAGGGAGAGTTCGGCGCAACCTTTGTACCGCCTCGCACCCATCGACGGCTCTCTGTCAACGCGGGCTTGCGCTTACTGGTCCCGATCATCGTCATTTTAGCGTAGAGCTATGGAAGCATTTTAGCAAAGCCCCCCGGCGGTTGTCAACCACTTTTTTGAAACCGGCGCCTTACCGGTGTTTCATCTTTTGGATACCAGGATTAGGCACCCTTTTGGCAGAATACAGGAGTAAAACATTCGACGGGGGTGGATGTCTCTTGCTTTACGAGCTGAACCTCAAACTGGGCGGTGAAGCCGGCCAGGGGCTGCAGGCCCTGGGCCTGCTGCTGGGCAGGCTGTACGCCCGGGCGGGCTGCCATGTCTTCGCCAACCAGGACAACGAGTCCCGCATCCGCGGCGGACACAACTCCTACCAACTGCGGGTGGCCTCCCGGCCGGTATATACCATGGGGGAAGCCATCGACCTCCTGGTTGACCTGGACGGGGAGAGCCGCCGGATCCACGCCCCGGAGCTGGTCCCGGGCGGACTGGTCCTGGTGGATTCCGCGAGCGGGGGACCGCGCGAGGTGGCCCTTCCCCTGACCGAAATAGCCCGGGCCGCCGGCGGTAGAGAGATCCACCGCAACAGCGTGGCCGCCGGAGCGGTCGCCGCCCTGACCGGGCAGGACCGCGACACTCTGTTCCCGCTCATAGACGAAACCTTCGCCGCCGACCCCGCCGCCCGGGCGATCAACTCGGCCTGCGCCCGGGCAGGGTACCGGGCGGCCCTGGAAACCGGGAAAAGCCTGCCTTTCGCCCTTCCCTCCCGCCCGGCCGGGCGCCCCTACCTCAACGGCCACGAAGCACTGTCCCTGGGCTGCCTGGCGGCGGGGTGCAAGTTCATGGCCGCTTATCCCATGAGCCCCTCCACCCTGATCATCACCTACCTGTCCGGTCAGGCCGACGCTTTCGGCCTGGTGGTGGAGCAGGCCGAAGACGAGGTAGCGGCCATCAATATGGCCCTGGGAGCTTCCTACGCCGGGGTGCGGGCCCTGACGGCCACCTCGGGCGGCGGATTCGCCCTGATGGTGGAAGGCCTGTCCCTGGCCGGCATGCTCGAACTGCCGGTGGTGGTGGTCATTGCCCAACGGCCCGGTCCGGCCACCGGGCTGCCGACCCGGACCGAACAGGGCGACCTCCTGTTTGCCATAGGCGCCGGTCACGGCGAATTCCCCCGGTTCGTTCTGGCCCCGGCCACGGCGGCCGAGGCCTTCGCCGCGGCCCCCCGGGCCTTCGACCTGGCCGAGCGGTTCCAGGTGCCGGTCATCATCCTGACCGACCAGCACCTGGCCGAGTCGTACCTGACTCCCGAACCTTTCGATTTTTCCCGGGTAAACGTCACGGATTACCGGTTGAAACAGGCGGCCTCCCCCTACCACCGGTATGACCCGGGCCCGGACGGGGTTTCCCCCCTGGCCGTTCCGGGTACGGTGGACGCGGTGGTGGTGGATTCGGACGAACACGACGCCCGGGGCCACATCATCGAAGACGCCGCCACCAGAAACGCCATGGTGGCCAAAAGACTGGCCAGGATCCCGGCCATGCGGGCCATGGTCAGCCCGCCCCTGCGCCAGGGTCCGCCGGAGGCGGAAGATGTCCTGCTCGGCTGGGGGTCGGGTTGGGGAGCCCTTTGCGAGGCCGGGGAAAAGCTGGCCGCCGCCGGTAGGCCGGTGGAGGTGTGGGGTCTGCAGGAGGTCTGGCCCCTCAATCCCGAACATTTCGCCCCCCTTTCCGGCCGGCGGGTTACCGTGGTGGAATCGAACGCCACCGGGCAGATGGCCAGGCTGCTGTCCGGCTGGGCAGCCGTGCGGGTGGCCCGGGGTATCAACCGCTACGACGGACGGCCGCTCTCGGCCGCCTACATCATCCGGCATTTTGAGGGGGGAGAAACAGCATGACCAAGGGCTTTCAACTCACTGAAGAGACCGCCTGGTGCCCCGGCTGCGGCAACTTCGCCATCCGGCAGGCCGTAGCGCAGGCCTTGGGCCGGTGCGAACTGGAGCCGAACCGGGTGGTGCTGGTCTCCGGGATCGGCCAGGCGGCCAAGCTGCCCCACTATATTAACACCAACATCTTCAACGGCCTGCACGGGCGGGCGGTGCCGGCGGCCACCGCCATCAAGGCGGTCAACCACGACCTGACGGTCCTGGTGACGACCGGCGACGGCGACTGCTACGGCGAAGGGGGCAACCATCTCCTGCACGCCTTCCGCCGCAACCCCGACATCACCATCCTGGTGCACGACAACCAGGTCTACGGACTGACCAAGGGGCAGGCTTCCCCTACCAGCGAATACGGTTTTGTGACCAAGCTGCAAAGCCACGGCGTAAAGAACGAGCCCCTCAATCCGGTCGCGCTGGCCGTGGCCATGGACGCCTCCCTGGTCGCCCGCGGCTTCGCGGGGGACATTCAAGGCCTTGCGGCTTTGATCGCCCTGGCCGTCAAACACCGGGGGCTGTCCCTGGTGGATATCCGGCAACCCTGCGTCAGTTTCAACAAACTGAACACCTACGCCTGGTACCGCGAAAGAGTCTATTACCCGGAGGAGGGGACACACGATCCCTCCGACCGCGTCGCCGCCTTCCGCCTGGCCCTCACTTGGGGGGACCGCATTCCCCTGGGCGTGATCTACCGGCGGGAGAGACCCGTTTTCGAGGAACAGTTCGCCGCCCTGACCGAGGGTACCCTGGTTTCCCGTCCCTATCCGGGCACCGCCCTCCTGGAAAAAGCCCTGGCCGCCTTTTACTGATGCGCGCGGCCTTGCCGGAAGCCGGGCTATCCGCCCGGCTTTTTTTGCTCCGGATATTATGCCGGGATTCAAGCGCGGCTGCGAAATTGTCGATAAATTATATGGAGAGGACCGCAGTGGTACCCCGGCGCCGGACGGGTTCCGGTAAAGCCGGGTTTTCAGTCGACCCGGCGGATTATATCGGACTCCGGAAGCAGCGCCAACATGCGGGCATAGGTGAGAAGGTAGACATGGGGCAAGCCCGCACTCACTCCCAGGACGCGGGCCACCACGACCTCCCCTTCCGGCAGTTTGACCAGGACGGTGTCTCCCTCTTTGAAAGCCGGGTTTGGCATAAACCCTCCTTCGCACGCGAATTGGGGCAATGTTCGACGAAAGATTTGCGTTTACCTGCCCTGGGCCGGGCGGTGACCGAAACCGCAGGCTTAAAGCCGATGAATGGAGCTAGTGATCAGGTCAACATTCAAGACCCATGAAAACAATGAAAGCCGCCCCGTGGCGGGGAATCGGGCAAAGTACGCCGTTTGGCGGAAGGGCGGCTTGGAGGCTACGGATACCGGCGATACCGTAAAAGGCCTCCAACCTGGTTTCGAAATGGATTGGACCGACCCGGGGGATGCTGGGTCAAAGGATGTGCGGTAGCATAATATCCTCAACGGAGTGTCCGCCGATGCAGAAGGTAAAGTTCGCGACAGGTCGCTACGAACAGTTGGTGGGCTATATCGCCGGCATCCCATGTGTCCCGGGCCGGAGTGCATCCCTGCCAAGGGCGGGCGAAACCTGGCTGGTCGAAATAACGGGGAGCAACGCCGCCAAGACGGTTGCCTATGTCAGGGCGGTCCGGCCCTGGCAGGGCACGCCCGAAGACCACCGGGCCGTTGTGCACGCCCATGCCGATTTTCGCGACGGAACACTCAAGTTTCGCGGCCGGTTCGCCTTTCCCCTGAAGCATACCGTTTACGCGCAGCTGTGGGAAGATTACCGGCTCCTGGCGGAAAACATCCATGCGGTCATCATAAGGGGCGACAAAGCCATCCGGTGGAACAGGCAGGGCGGGCCCCCCCAGGTGCTGCCCCTGCAGCGTTTTGCGACCAAGTACAAGCGGCAGCGTCTACTGGGCGAACCAGACGATGTAGACTATTTCCTGACCAACCTGGAGGCTTTGCGCGCCAAAACGATAGAAGATGCCCGCAGAAGGGCTGCCAGGGTGGGACCGGATAACGTCCGCGCCTGACCTGGGGCGGCCCGGCAAAGGGACCGCATCGGGACACATGGAAGATGATGGCTGCCGGGAGCCAGGGCAGGCCAAGGCCTCCCGGGAGTATCTTGCCGCCTTGCGTCGGCTTGGGGGCCGGCCGGTCTGAAACCCGGTAAGAGCCACCTGGATTGGGCTTGTATATGTTTGTCTCTGTACCGGGGAACAGTCCCAGAACAGCTTGAACAAGCATCGGGAAGGCGGCGGCGTGGCCGGGGGAGATCTGGTAAACGAGGCGTCGGATACTTTCGGGCCTGATTTCGCATCGG
>JAJYZD010000031.1 GCA_021800315.1 Bacillota bacterium
CATAGCGCGACATAGTTGTGCCCTTGCGAGCAACTTATACCGCTTTCCCGCCTTAAGACGCAGACCCTTGGAGTTTCCTCCGCAAGCCCCCGCCTTTAGGCGTGGGGTCTATGACTACTTTTAGCAACGCCGGTGCGCGGCCTGGTTAAGGTAAAAGCCATAACAACGGCCAGTATGGGCACATAGGCGCCGCCAAGGCGAACGTAACGGAAATCTTTTCAGGATTGTCCGAAGCCATATTCCTCACTAATAGCCTGGATGATTCTTCTAGCGAGAAAGCTTTCTTCCTGTTTCTCTATTCTTTCATCGATATTTTTTTCAAGTTTTTGAAGTTCCATTTTTACCACGGCAGGTTCCTTGCGGTCCCTGAAGATTTCGAAAAAAGCTCTCCAGTAACAGGCCTCAATACCTGCAATCTTTTGCGTTTCAATGGTTTTCATATACTTGTCCATAAGACCCGTTCTAGCAAAGCGACCAAAATTGCGTCCTCCATCAACCTCCGGGGAGTCGACTATGTTGCTCCCAGGTTTAGGATAAGGAAGTACACCTTGAGGTTGTCTTATGATGGTGCTATCCTTCGAGCTTCTGAGGTATTGCCAATAATAATTGCGGTATTCGGCAGCATATTTGGCAGAAATAACAAATGGGGTTGCTACTCTGGGCTTACCAGAAATAACATTTGACAAAAACCATGGCACAACAACCAGTAGATCCATAGTAGCGCAAGCTGATGAGGTAACAATATATCTAAAGCTGGGTTCGCGTTCTTTTGCAAGCAGGTACCAACCATTTAGCTCAATACCAAACAAAATATCAACTTCTTCAGCCGACCCAGGATTATATTTCATTAACAATACATCAGGGAACGTTTGGGATTACCTGATAAATCCACATAGGGGATATCGATTATGCGGATCCCAAACAGCCCTCATATTATTCAACGTTATAACTACCTGGTCTTCAATAGTAGCACCAAGGGTTTGCATTTAAAGTAAAGATATCGGTGGCAAGGAGCCCAGAAATTATAGTCTCTGTTTCAAAGTAAAATGGCAATGCACCAAGGGCCTTCTGTACCCCTTGCCAAACCTCAAGGTTTTCTGCACTCGCACTTATTTCGGGCGGAGTAGGACACTGAACGCTAGTCATCATTCGCCACCCTTTGAACCGCCAGTCTATAAAACTTATCAATCAGCTCTGCACTAAAACACCGCCGCTTTAATATCTTCGAAGCAAGCGCACCTGTACACATCCCACCAAACGGCTCCCAAACCACATCTCCAATATCCGAAGAAGCACTAATAATGATTTTTGTCAGAGATAACGGCTTCTGATTGGCATGAAGTGACTTTACACCGTTCTTTATTCGCTCATCGCCATGCATAGGCGGCTCATTCCAGACATTTTGGATACCGAATAGACAGTTAAACTTCGCACGCATCTGCTCCCACTCCCCATCAGTCAGAGAGCGCTTGCCGTCAATTGAAAAATATGGCATACCCTCCGGTTTACCATGCTTATTGGCATAAGAAACAAGAGACTTGAATGCTTCAGGTGGCGGGAAGTACCATAGACGATCCTTAGTAAAATACTTCCTCGTTGCCGCATTCGCCACACCACAGGCCTGATTTGTGCAGTAAAATGGCAATCCTGTTCTCTCCCATTCATGCCTGCCATTCAACTACCTATCCACCAAGAGCACCAAGCCAAACCTGTGCCACAGAATTCCTTTGGGCAACCAGCTTCTGGAACCTGCCTTGTCAATCGTACCAATCTTCGACACCTCAGAGAAGATTCCTTTTCACATGTTGTACCCGGGAAAAAATATTTACTGGGCCCAGATATCCTCGCTGGTACAACTTTTGCCCACTAAGAGGTGGTGGGTTTACCATTTTAGCGAAGAAATACAAAACAGCAAGGCCGGGAAATTCCGTCGGATTTTCCCGGCTCCACTTGGAGGCGGCACCCAGATTCGAACTGGGGAATGGAGGATTTGCAGTCCTCTGCCTTAGCCACTTGGCTATGCCGCCACGTCGCTCCCGTTGATATGTTAACACACGGCGGGCAGTTCGTCAACCGCCTCACCGGCTGTCCACCGTGGAGGGAATATCGTTCTCCAGGGTTTCGAGCGTCCTCCCGTTTACGGCCGGAGGCTGGGCGGCAAAATACCTGGCCACTCCCGCGTAGACGGCCCAGGCCAGGTTATCCTCGCCCCGGGCATCCAGAGGCCCGGTCTCGACCTCCACCCAGGGCGCAGCCGTGCTCGAACCAGGTTCGGCCGCCAATTCCGGGGCGCCGGTTTGCACCAGGGCCATTTCCCGCCGGATGTCCCGGGCCAACTCCTCTTCCCCGGCCGAATAGGTGATCCGCTCATGAACGCCCGGACGGACGCTGACCAGCAGGTCGGCCGGACCGGCCGACCTGAGAACGGCGGCCAGACCGGTGGCGCCCTCCGGCGGGTAATCCAGGGAGGGATCGGCGTCTCCGGACAGCACCACCATGGCCCCCGCCTGACCCAGCCAGTCGACCAGTTTGCCGGCGGTCTGCGATCCGTCTTCCCCGTAACCCCCGTAGGCCCCGTCGACGATTATCACCTTGCTCGCGAGCGCCCCGGCCAGGGCCCGTACGTGTTCCTCCTCCAGGCGAACCGGGAACACCCGGTAGGCCAGGAGAAAGACCGCGAGCAGGAACGCGACGGATACCACCATTCTTACCTTGCCGACCATCCGGCCTACCTTCCCCCGGGCATTTTTTTTCTTACCATATGCCCGGAGAAGGACAAGTATGCCCCGCCGCTACTAACGTTTGGAGAATTGAGGAGCGCGGCGGGCCTTTTTCAAGCCGTACTTACGTCTTTCCTTCATCCGCGGGTCGCGGGTCAAAAAGCCGGCGGCTTTTAAAACCTTCCGAAGATTGGGGTCGGCCTGGATCAAAGCCCTGGCGATGCCCAGCTTGACCGCGCCCGCCTGCCCGCTCGTCCCGCCGCCCTTCACCCGGGCCTGCACGTCGAACCGGCCGGTTACCCCGGTCAGGTCCAACGGCTGGTTGATCGTAACCTCGAGACTGCGGCGCCCGAAATATTCGCCCGGCTTCTTGCCGTTAACCGTTACCCGGCCCTCTCCCGGGTAAAGATACACCCGGGCGATGGCGTTCTTGCGCCGGCCGGAGCCATAAAAATGAACCTGCGCCAATTGCCTTCCTCCCCCTTACTGCAGATCCCAGTTCTCGGGTTTCTGGGCCTGATGCGGATGCTCCGGCCCCGGGTACACCTTCAGCTTGGCCGCCATATCGGCCCCCAGGCTGTTGTGCGGCAGCATCCCGACGATCGCCTTGGTCACCGCCAACTCCGGCCTGGTCTTCATGAGGATCGCGTACTTGGTTGTTTTCAGCCCGCCCGGGTAGCCGGAGTGACGCGTATAAAGCTTCTGGTCCAACTTCTTCCCGGTCAGGACCACTTTGGCGGCATTGATGACGATGACGTGGTCGCCTGTATCAACGTGCGGCGTAAAGGTAGGCTTGTGTTTGCCGCGCAGTATATGCGCCGCCGCGGCGGCCAACCGCCCCAGAACCCTGCCTTCGGCGTCGATGACGTACCATTTGCGCGTCACCTCTTCCTTTTTAGCCATGTAGGTTTTCAACGAAACCCTCCCCTTTTTCCCTTACAAATCCGGGTCCCCCGGGTAACAAACTTCGGTCAGGCACAATCCTTGCGCGGGCGCGGCCGGCCCGCCCCGGCCGCTCTTCCCGGCCGCCAGCAGTCCGGTCACCCGGGATGGTGCCAACTTACCCCGGCCCACCTCGACCAACGTACCGGCCATCATCCTGACCATCTTGTACAGAAAGCCGTCGGCGCAGAAGGTCAACCGTACCAGCGGACCATCCGCTTCCACCACGGCCCGGAAAAGGTGCCGGACCGTCGAGGAAACCGGTGTCCCCGCTACCTGGAAGGCGGCGAAGTCGTGCACCCCGGTGAGGCGGGAAGCCGCCTCCCGCATGGCGCCCACGTCCAGCCCGGGTCCCACGTGCCAACTGTAGCGGTTCAAGAGCGGCGAGCGCAAAGCCTCGTTGTAAACCGTATAGACATAGGTCTTGTTCCTGGCCCAAAAGCGGGCGTGAAACTGATCCGGAACCTCGCGGGCCGAAACCACCGCCAGATCAAGGGGCAGGAACGCGTTTAAGGCCAGCGGCATCCTTTCCACCGGGCAGGGCCAGGCCTCAAGGTCAAAGTTGACCACCTGGCCGGATGCGTGGACCCCGGCATCGGTACGGCCGGCCCCGGTCACCACCACCGGACGTCCCGCGAGCCGGGTCAACGTATCGCGCAACACACCCTGCACCGTGCGCACGGACCCTTTTTGGATCGCGAATCCGTGAAACCCGGTACCGTCGTACGCAATGACCAGTTTAACGTTGCGCACGGCCTACGCCCCCCGGTAAACCATGCCCTAGACCAGTTCCAAAATGGCCATGCGCGCGGCGTCGCCGCGCCGGTAGCCCAGCTTGATGATCCTGGTGTAACCGCCCGGCCGGCGTTCGTAACGCGAGGCCACGGTATCGAACAACTTGCGCACCACGTCCTCCTCCCAGACGTAGGCCAGCACCAGCCGGCGGGAGGCCAGGTCGCCCTTCTTACCCATGGTGATAATGCGCTCGGCCACCGGCCTGACGGCTTGGGCCCTGGCCTCGGTGGTGACGATGCGGCCTTCCTTGAGGAGGGAAGTAACCATGTTGCGCATCATGGCCCCGCGGTGGCCGGTGTTCCGCCCCAGCTTATGATAGCTCATCTTAGTCCTCTTTCCTACTCGTCGCGTTGTTTAAGGGAAAGTCCCAACCCGGACAGCTTCTGGGTTACCTCTTCCAGGGACTTTTTGCCCAGGTTGCGTACTTTCATCATGTCGTCCTCGTTGCGCTGGACGAGGTCCTGGACCGAATTGATGCCGGCCCTCTTGAGGCAGTTGTAGGAGCGCACCGACAGGTCCAGTTCCTCGATGTTCATCTCCATGAGCCTGTCCTTGCGTTCATCCTCTTTTTGCACCAGCAGTTCCACTTCTTTGAGGTTCTCGGTCAAGCCGATGAAGAGGAGCATGTGCTCGGAGAGGATCCTGGCCGCCAGGCTGGTGGCCTCGTCCGGCCGGATCGAGCCGTCCGTCCACACTTCCAGGGTAAGCTTGTCGTAGTCGGTCCGTTGGCCGACCCGGGTGTTTTCCACAAAGAAGTTGACCCGGCGGATGGGGGTGAACACCGAGTCGATCGGCACCACGCCGATGACGTGGTCCCCCTTCTTGTTCCCCTCGGCCGGCACGTAACCCCGCCCTTTGACCGCGGTGATCTCCATGAACAGCCGGGCTCCCTCGCCCAGGGTGGCTATCTTCAGATCGGGACTCAGGACTTCCACGTCGGAGTCGTGGATGATGTCGCGCGCGGTGACGGTACGTTCGCCGACCGCCTCCACCCGTAGCGTTTTTTCCTCGTCCCCGTATATTTTCAGAGACAGGTTCTTCAGGTTGAGGATGATTTCGGTGACATCCTCCGTGACGCCCGGTATGGTGGAAAACTCGTGCAACACCCCGTCTATCTTGACCGAAGTCACCGCCGCTCCCGGCAGGGAAGACAGGAGAATCCGCCTGAGCGAGTTGCCCAGGGTTATCCCGTATCCCCGCTCCAGAGGTTCCACCACGAAACGGGAGAAAGTATTATTCTCGCTGGTTTCGATGCACTCAATTCTCGGTTTTTCAATTTCCAGCACTACGTAGATCGCCCCCCTCGAATCAACCGATCCCTAAAGGAAACCTACCTGGAGTACAGCTCTACGATCAAGTGCTCGGCCACCGCCGCGTCGATCTGTTCGCGCGCCGGCAATGCGGTTACCGTGGCCCGGGCCTGTTCGGCCTCATAGCTGAGCCATTCCGGAATCGCCCGTTCCGAGGAGCGCTCCATGAGTTCCTTGATCCGGGGCAGGGACTTGCTCCCCGGATCGACGGCCACCACGTCCCCGGCCTTGACCAGGGCGGAAGGTATGTCGGTCCGCCGGCCGTTCAAGGTGAAGTGGCCGTGCCGCACCAACTGCCGGGCTTCTTTCCGGGAGGCGCCCAGCCCCAGCCGGTAAACGACGTTGTCCAGGCGGCGCTCCAGGAGCCGCAAAAGGTTCTCACCGGTGATGCCGGTCGCCCGTTCGGCCTTATCGAAGTAGTTGCTGAACTGCCGCTCCAGCACTCCGTAGATGCGTCTAGCCTTTTGCTTCTCCCTCAGCTGCGTCCCGTATTCCGACACCTTCTTCTGCCGCCGGCTTTGTCCATGGGACCCGGGGGCGAAATTGCGTCTGTCGATAGCGCACTTGGTCGAGTAGCAGCGGTCGCCCTTCAGGAAGAGCTTCGCGCCCTCCCGCCGGCAGAGCCGGCAGACCGGCCCCGTATACCTAGCCATGTTTATCCTCCCTCTTAAACTCTCCGGCGTTTCGGCGGCCGGCAACCGTTATGGGGAACCGGGGTGACGTCCTTGATCACGTTTACCTCCAGACCCGCCGCCTGCAGCGAGCGGATAGCGGCCTCGCGACCGGCCCCCGGCCCCTTGACCATGACCTCGACCTCTTTAAGGCCGTGTTCCATGGCTTCCTTGGCCGCCGAGTCGGCGGCCATCTGGGCGGCAAAGGGAGTGCTCTTGCGCGACCCCTTGAAGCCCACCGTCCCGGCGCTGGCCCAGGACAGCGCGTTGCCGCGCACGTCGGTTATAGTGACTACGGTGTTGTTAAAGGTGGACTTTATATGGGCCACCCCGCGATCGATGTTTTTACGCTCGCGTTTTTTGGTTCTGGTTGTGCGCCGTGCCAATTCCTTTAAACCTCCCCCGGCTCGCCTATTTCTTGCGACGTACGCCGACCGTCTTCCTGGGCCCTTTGCGGGTCCGCGCGTTGGTCTTCGTGCGCTGCCCCCGCACCGGCATACCGCGGCGGTGGCGCAGACCACGGTAGCTGCCGATTTCGATCAGACGCTTGATGTTCAAGGCGATCTCCCGGCGGAGATCCCCCTCCACCTTCAGACTCTTCTCCACGGCTTCCCTCAGGCGGTTGACCTCGTCCTCGGTCAGGTTCTTCACCCGCGTATCCGGATTAACCGCCGTCTTGGCCAAGATCTGTTTGGAGGTCGGCCTGCCCACGCCGAAAATGTAGGTCAGTGCTATCTCGACCCTTTTCTCCCTGGGCAGGTCAACCCCGGCAATTCTGGCCATATCATGACACCTCCTGTGCTTACCCTTGGACCTGTTTGTGTTTCGGGTTCTCGCAAATCACCATTACCTTACCCTTGCGTTTGATGATCTTACATTTTTCGCAAAGCTGTTTGACCGAAGGCCTCACCTTCAAGACCGTCACCCTCCTTGTCGGACCATCTGGCTTGCCGACCCACGCCCCGCCACGGGTGCCCCGAAGCCGGGGGCCCGGTCCCCCCGCAGTCCGCGGGGAACCGCTTTCAGGCTACTTGTACCGGTACACGATCCGCCCGCGGGTCAAGTCGTATGGGGACAATTCGACCATCACCCGGTCTCCCGCCAGGATCCTGATAAAATTCATTCTAATCTTGCCCGATACATGGGCCAATACCTTGTGCCCGTTGGGCAGTTCCACCCTGAACATGGCGTTGGGCAATGGTTCGACCACGGTTCCCTCGACCTCAATCACATCCTGTTTCGCCATCCCCATCCTTGCCCCCTTCCCCCGGGTCAGGCCCGGCCTTCCCCGTCAGTTCCGCCAGAACCCTTTTGATCTCCGCGTTGTCCACCCGCGCGCCTTGGCCGAACTTTTCCGCCAGGTCCCCGGAAAGTCCGGGATGGACCCGCACATGCCGTTGATTTTTCTTCTTAGGCCGGGCCGGCGTGCGGTTTTCCCCGTTTACCAGAAGGACCCGCGAGCCAAGCAGCCCGAAAACCAGGAAATACCGGCCGCGGTCCCTACCCTGCGCAGAGCTTACCAGTTGACCCGCACGTATATCCTGCACGCACCCTCCACCTCCGCGACCCTAGAGTTTGGTGAGTATCTCCGGTTCGCCGTCCGTAATGGCCACGGTGTGTTCGAAATGCGCCGAGAGACGCCGGTCCCTGGTTATCACCGTCCAGTCGTCGGCCAGCGTAAAGACTTCGAAGCCGCCGGCGTTGACCATGGGCTCGATGGCCAGGGTCATGCCGGCGCGCAGGCGCGGACCACGGCCCGGCCGCCCGAAGTTGGGCACCTGGGGTTCCTCGTGCATGGCGCGCCCGATACCGTGGCCCACGTATTCCCGGACCACGGAAAAACCGTTATCCTCCGCCATGGTCTGTACGGCGAAAGAGATATCGGACAGGTGGTTGTTTTGCCTGGCGCGGGCAATCCCGGCATAAAGAGCCTGCTCCGTCACCGCGAGAAGTTTTTGAGCCCCGTCCCCGATATTTCCCACCGGGAAGGTGTAGGCGGCGTCACCGTAGTAGCCGTTTATTTCCGTGCCGATATCGATACTGATAATATCTCCGTTCTGGAGCGTTCTTAAACCGGGGATCCCGTGTACCACTTCCTCGTTCACCGAGGCGCAGATGGATGCCGGAAACCCGTAAAGTCCTTTGAATGCGGGGTTGCCCCCTTCGCTCCTGATGAACTTTTCCGCCAACGCATTCAGTTCGCCGGTGGTAACCCCCGGCTCTATAGCCTCCCCCAACACCGCCAGAGTCTTAGCGACGATTCTCCCGGCTTCCCGCATGATCTTCAGTTCTCTTTGCGATTTACAGCTTATCATGCCGCTATTTTATAAAGCCCTGGTAGCTGCGCATCAGCAGATGGGACTCCACCTGCTTCATGGTATCCAGCGCCACGCCTACCACGATGAGGAGCGCCGTGCCGCCGAAATACACGTTGGGAATCTTGGTCGCCGCCAGGACGAAGTTGGGAAGCACAGCGATCGCCGCCAGGAACACGGCCCCGGCCAGGGTAATCCGGGAAAGTACGCGCCCGATGTACTCGGCGGTGGGCCGCCCCGGACGGTAACCGGGAATGAACCCCCCGTACTTCTTGATGTTGTCGGCCACATCCGTCGGGTTCATGATCACCGCCGTGTAGAAATAGGTGAAACCGATGACCAAGAGCACATAGAGTATGGTTTGCGTCGGTCCCCCCCAGCGCAGCGCGTTGTTGAGCCAGTCCACCGCCGGGTTGCCCTTGAACCAGCCGCCCAGGGCCTGGGGCAGGAACATGATCGAAGCGGCGAAGATGACCGGGATGACGCCGGCCTGGTTGACCTTGAGGGGGATGTGCGAACTCTGGCCCCCGTAGATCCGGCGGCCGACCACCCTCTTGGCGTACTGCACCGGGATGCGTCTTTCCCCCTGCTGCACCAGCACGATGCCGGCGATGACCACGGCGCCGATAACGACCAGACCCAGCACGTTCGCCACCCCGATGGTGCCCGCCGCCAGGTATTGGTACAGCCGTACCACCCCGGTGGGAATAGTGGAAACGATACCGGCGAAGATGAGCAGCGAAATCCCGTTGCCGATGCCTTTTTCCGTGATCTGCTCGCCCAGCCACATCAGGAAGGTGGACCCCGCCGTCAAGGTCAGGGCCACGAAAAGGTAATTCCAGATGTTAGCCGTGTACAGGGCGCTACGCAGACCAACGGCCATGCCCATGCCCTGAACCAGTGCCAGCCCGACCGTGGCGTAACGGGTGTACTGGGTAATCTTCTTCTGCCCTTCGGCGCCTTCCTTGGCCAGCTTCTCCAGGGCCGGGATCACCACCGTAAACAGCTGCATGATGATTGATGCGTTGATATACGGGATGATGCCCATGGCGAACACGGAAAAGTTCTTGAACGCCCCGCCGGAAATGATGTTGAAGAAACCGAACAGTTGCCCCTGCGAGATCAGGTTGGCGATTACCTGGGGGTTCACCCCCGGTACGGAAATAGCCACACCGAGCCGGAAAACGAACAACATGGCCAGCGTGAACAAAAGCTTGCGCCTAAGCTCGGAAACCTTCAGGGAGGATCTCAGGGTGTCGAGCATCTCCAACATCTAAATCACCTCTGTTTTACCGCCCGCGGCACTTATCTTCTCCCCGGCCGACTTGGAAAACGCGTTGGCTCTTACGGTCAGGGAGCGGGTAATGGTCCCGGACCCCAGTATCTTTATACCGTCGCCCAGCTTCTTGACCAGGCCCTCCGCCACCAGGGCGGCCGGATCCACCACCGACCCATCCGTAAAGCGGTTCAAATCGCGCACGTTAACCAGGACAATTTCCTTTTTGAAGGGATGGTTGGTGAAGCCCCGCTTGGGCATCCGCCGCGCCAGCGGCATCTGGCCGCCTTCAAATCCGGGCCTTACGCCGCCGCCGGAGCGCGCCTTCTGCCCCTTATGGCCCCGTCCGGCCGTCTTGCCGTTGCCGCTGCCCGTCCCCTGCCCCTTGCGGGTCGGCGGCCGGCGGGCTCCCCGGGCTGGTTTCAGCTCCGCAAGATTCATGCCTTCTCCACCTCTCCCAGTTCTTCCACCCGCATGAGAAACCCTACCTTGGCCACCATGCCCCGAATTGACGGAGAGTCCTCCTGGACCACCGTCTGGTTGATCTTCGAAAGGCCAAGGCTGCGCACCACCGCCCGCTGTTTTTCCGGACGGCCGATCAGGCTTTTCGTCAGGGTAATCTTGAGCTTGCCCACCTTACCTACCTCCCGCCGCCTTCTGCCGCAGCCGGGCCACCTGCTCCGGTGTCTTCAGTTGGGCTATGGCGTCCATGGTGGCCCGCACCATGTTGTTGGCGTTGTTGGAGCCCAGGGACTTGGTCAGGACATCCCTGATCCCGGCGATCTCCATGATGGCACGCACCGCGCCCCCGGCGATCACGCCGGTACCGGGGGAAGCCGGTTTGATCAAAACCCTGCCGGCGCCGAAGTGGCCTATCACCTCGTGCGGCACGGTCGTACCCCGCATGGGAACCTTGACCATGTGCTTCTTGCCGTCTTCAATGCCCTTGCGAATCGCCTCGGGCACCTCGGCCGCCTTGCCCAGTCCGGCCCCCACGTTACCCTTACCGTCGCCTACCACCACCAGGGCGGAGAAGGAAAACCGCCGGCCACCCTTGACCACCTTGGCCACCCGGTTGATATATACCACTTTTTCGGAAAACTCCTGCGTCTTGTCGCCCCTATCGCCTCTATCGCCCTTGACCACTTACTCCCCCCCTTAAAACTCCAGTCCCTCTGACCGGGCCGCCTCGGCCAGGGCTTTGACCCGCCCGTGGTAGAGGTACCCCCCCCGGTCAAAGACCACCTTGTCGATACCCAATGCCCGCGCTTTTCGGCCCACGAGCCGGCCCACCTCTGCCGCCGCCGCCTTGTTGCCGCCGGAGGTTTCCTTCAGTTCCGGTGACAGCGTCGAAGCGGCGCACAGGGTCACACCCTTTGAATCGTCAATTATCTGGGCATAGATGTTGGCATTGCTGCGGAAAACATTCAGCCTGGGCCGCTCTCCCGAGCCGGCCACCTTCTTGCGCACCCGCCGGTGCCGCTTGAGCCGCAAGTCGTTGTGCGACTGTTTCTTGATCACGGACTGTCGCCCCTCCTTATTTCTTGCCCTTGCCGCCGGTCTTGCCGACCTTGCGCCGGACGACCTCGCCCTCGTAGCGAACGCCCTTGCCCTTGTACGGCTCGGGGGGACGGGTACGCCAGATCAGGGCCGCGAGCGACCCCACCTTTTCCTTGTCGATTCCCTTGACGACGACCCGGTTGGGGGCCGGCACGTCGACCTCCAGGCCCGCCCCGGGCTCTATCTCCACCGGGTGGGAATAGCCCAGGGCCAGGACCAGTTTGCTGCCCTGCTTGGACGCCCGGTAACCGACACCCACCAGTTCCAGCTGCTTGGCGAACCCCACGGTGACGCCCTGCACCATGTTGTTCAGAAGCGTACGGGAAAGGCCGTGCAGCGAGCGGTGCAGCTTGTTGTCCGAAGGCCTTTCCACGAGCGCCACCCCGTCTCGGACCGATACCTTCATATCGCGGTGAAAATCGCGCGAGAGCGTCCCCTTGGGACCTTTGACCGTCACCGCGGTCCCCTCGATGGAAATATCCACTCCCGGCGGCACCGGGATCGGTTTTCTGCCTATCCTGGACATCTTGTCACCTCGTTTCGCGCTACCAAACGTAGCAGAGTACTTCGCCGCCCAGGCCCTCCTTGCGGGCGCGCCGGTCGGTCATTATACCGTGGGACGTGGAGATGATGGCTATCCCTAAGCCGCCCAGCACCTTGGGCACCGCGTCCTTCCTGGCATAGACCCTGAGTCCGGGCCGGGAAATCCGCTTGACACCGGTGATAACCCGCATCCTGTTCTCCCCGTATTTCAAGTAAAGCCTGATGATACCCTGCTTGCCATCGTCAACGAACTCGAAATCCTTGACAAAGCCCTCTTCCTTGAGGATCGAGGCGATGGCCTTTTTGACCCGGGATGCCGGCGCTTCGACCTTTTCGTGGCAGACCGTGTTGGCGTTACGAATGCGCGTCAGAAAGTCGGCAACGGGATCGGTCATGACCATCTTTCAAACCTCCTTTACTTTCCACCGCCAGACTTGTTACCTCGGCCGAAAGCCGCAAGGCTTCGGCATCCGGTTCCCGCACCCCCGTTTGAAAAGACCCGCCCGGGGACCGGGGGGTACCCCGGTTCGGGGAAGCGGAGGAATTCTCAACCACCAACCCCCACTCCGGGCGGCTACCCGAAGGTCGGGGGCTTGCCCCAGTGCCTTTAGTCGACCGACCCTGAGCCGGATAACCTGCCGTGTACAGCGGGTGACCGGTTTCTACCAGCTTGCCTTCCTGATACCGGGAATCTCCCCGCGGTAAGAAAGCTCCCTGAAACAAATACGGCAGATGCCGAACTTCCGCATATAGCCGTGCGGCCGACCGCAGAACTTGCAGCGGTTTTTGCTTCGGACGGAAAACTTGGGGACCCGGTTGGCCCGGTTGATCATCGATTTCTTAGCCAAGACATCTCCCCCCTAACTTTACCCCAACCTGCCTGACGGCAGGCCGGGGACCCCGGTTTAACCGGCCTTAAACGGCATTCCCATTAATTTCAACAGTTCCCTGCCCTGCTCGTCGTTGACGGCCGTGGTGACAAAGGTTATGTCCATGCCCCGCAGGCGGTCGATCTTGTCGTACTCCATCTCGGGAAAGATCAACTGCTCCTTGATGCCCAGGGAGAAATTCCCCCGCCCGTCGAAGGCGTTGGGCGAAATTCCCCGGAAGTCCCGCACCCGCGGCAGGGCCACGTTGAACAAACGGTCCACAAACTCGTACATCCGGTCCCCGCGCAGGGTCACCTTCGCGCCGACGCGCATGCCCTCCCTCAGCTTGAAGGCGGCGATGGACTTTTTGGCCCTGGTTACTACCGCCTTCTGCCCGGTGATCTTGGCCAGATCGCCTACGGCCGCCTCAACGGCCTTGGGATTCTGGATCGCTTCGCCCAATCCCACGTTTATCACGACCCGCTCCAGGCGGGGCACCTGCATGACATTGGCCAGGGAAAACCGCTTCATCATGGCCGGCACCACTTCCGACCGGTACTTGTCCTTCAATCTCGGCAAGGCCTTTCTCCCTCCTCCCGCCGGTTAGCCAATGGACTCGCCGCACCTTTTGCAGAACCGCTCCTTGGTGCCGTCATCCAAAAACCGCCTACCCACCCGGGTGGGCTGATTGCACTTGCCGCACATGAGCATGACGTTGGAACTGTGCACGGGAGCCTCCATTTCCACGATCCCGCCCTGCGGCATCGCCCTGGTCGGACGGCGGTGGCGCTTGACTATGTTGACGCCTTCCACCACCACCCGGCTTTTGACGGGGTCGACGCGGAGGATCTTGCCCCGCATACCCGCCGACTTGCCGGTAACGACCAGCACGTTATCACCTTTCCGCACATGAACCCTGGGCATTGCCTCTAACCTCCGCCTTATAGCACTTCCGGGGCCAGCGAAACGATCTTCATGAAATCCCTCTCCCGCAGTTCCCTGGCCACCGGTCCAAAGATGCGGGTGCCGCGCGGGCTGTGGTCGTCCTTGATGATAACCGCCGCGTTCTCGTCAAACTTGATGTAGGAACCGTCCGGCCGGCGGATCTCTTTCCTGGTGCGCACCACCACGGCCTTGACCACGTCGCTCTTTTTCACTACGCCGCCGGGTGAAGCCTCCTTGACCGCGCAGACGATGATGTCGCCCACCCGGGCGTAACGGCGCAGGCTGCCGCCGAGCACGCGAATGCACATCAACCTCTTGGCCCCGGTGTTATCGGCTACGTTTAGGATGCTCTGCACCTGAATCACTTGCCAATACCCTCCCTGGTCGCCTCACTGCCGGGGTCCTTAAATCCGGTGGCCCCGTTCGAGTACCTCCACCACCCGCCAGCGCTTTTCCTTGGAAAGCGGCCTGGTCTCCATGATGCGGACCCTGTCCCCGGTGTGGCAACTGTTCTCTTCGTCGTGGGCCTTAAACTTGTTGGTACGCCTTATCGTCCGCCCGTAAAGGGGATGCCGCACCAGACTCTCCACGGCCACCACCACGGTCTTATCCATCTTGTCGGAAACCACTTTACCGGTTTGGACCTTGCGCATACCCCGGCCTTCCATCCGGCAACCTCCTTCTTTCACCCCAACCCGCCTCCGGCGGGCCGGGGGACCCGTTTCCGGCCTACGCCGGCCTGATTCCGATTTCCCGTTCCCTGAGGATGGTCTTCACCCGGGCGATGTGCTGGCGCACTTCCTTCAGCCGCATGTAGTTCTCCAGTTGCCCGGTCGCGAGTTGAAACCTCAGCTTGAAAAGCTCATCCTTCGAATCGGCCAGTTTTTTGGCCAACTCCTCATTGGAAAGTTCTCTCAATTCCTTAATTCCCATCCCTTGTCGGCCCCCACCGGTGCCGGTGAAACGGCCGTTTCCTCCCTTCCCGCATCACGTCAGGAGAAGTGCCGGTAAGTATTGCGCGCCTACGGCGAGACATCCTCGCCGGCCGGAGCGCGGTCGCGCGTTACGAACCCGGTCCGCAACGGCAGCTTGTGTGAAGCCAGGCGCAGGGCCTCCCTTGCCACTTCCTCGGTTATCCCGTCCAGTTCGAACATGATGCGACCCGGCTTTACCACGGCCACCCAGTATTCGGGAGCACCCTTGCCGCTGCCCATCCGGGTTTCCGCCGGCTTGGCCGTAACGGGTTTGTCGGGAAAAATCCTGATCCACACCTTGCCGCCGCGCTTGATGTACCTGGTCATCGCGATCCGGGCCGCCTCAATCTGCCGGCTGGTCACCCAGGAGGCTTCCTGCGCCTGGAGCCCGAAGCTCCCGAAGCTGACGGTCGTGCCGCCCTTGGCCGGCCCGGCCATGGACCCCCGGTGCTGCTTTCTGAACTTTACCCGCTTAGGAATTAGCACCTACGATGCGCCTCCTCGCGCTGCAACTACCTTCTTGGGCGCCGGCAGGATCTCGCCCCGGTAGATCCAGACCTTGATGCCGATCTTGCCGTAAGTGGTGTTGGCCTCGGTAAATCCGTAGTCGATATCCGCCCGCAGGGTGTGCAGCGGCACCTTACCCTCGGAGTACCATTCGCTGCGGGCGATTTCCGCTCCGGCCAGGCGGCCGGCACAGGCCACCTTGATTCCCTTGGCCCCCATGCGGACCGAACGGGTAACCACCTGCTTCATGGCCCGGCGAAAGGCCACCCTTTTCTCGATCTGGGCCGCCACGCTCTCGGCCACCAACTGGGCGTCCAACTCGGGAACCTTGATCTCCACGATATTGACGCTCACCTGGTGCCCGGTCATCTGCTCCAGCCTCTTGCGCAGGTTCTCCACCTCGGTCCCGCCGCGCCCGATGACGATGCCGGGCTTGGCCGTGTGGATGGTCACCTTCAGCCGGTTGGCCGCCCGTTCGATCTGGATGTTGGAAACCCCCGCCGCATACAGTTTTTTCTTGATGAAACGGCGTACGGCCACATCCTCGTGCAAGAGCTTGGCAAAATCCTTTTTCTCGGCGAACCACTTGGCGTCCCAGTCCCTGATGATGCCTATGCGCATGCCCTTGGGATTAACTTTTTGCCCCATCGCCTTACTTCCCCCCCGTATCGGCCACGACCACCGTGATATGGCTGGTGCGCCGGCGCCGGACATCCGCCCGCCCCTGGGCCCTGGGAAACATGCGCTTCAAGGTGGGCCCTTCGTCCACGTAGATGCGGGCCACCACGAGATCGTCCGAAATCATGCTGTAATTGTGCTCGGCGTTGGCCACAGCCGATTTGAGCACTTTCCGCACGTGGCCGGTGGCCCGGTGCGGCACCGCCCGCAAAAGCGCGAACGCTTCGTCCACCTTCCGGCCGCGGATCAGGTCCACCACCGGCCGCACCTTGCGGGCGGAAATGCGCAGGTGCTTCACTTTAGCGATTGCTTCCACGTCTTCCTACCCCCTATTTCCCCAACCCGCCGGACCCGCCCTTCGGGCGGGTACCTCCGGCCCGGGGACCCCTATTTGAGCGCCGAAGAGCGTTCGGTATGCGCCCCGTGGCCGCGGAACGACCTGGTCGGAGCGAATTCCCCGAGCTTGTGCCCGACCATGTCCTCGGTGATATAGACCGGAACGTGCTTCCTGCCGTCGTGGACGGCAATGGTGTGTCCCACCATCTGGGGGAAAATGGTGGAACGGCGGGACCACGTTTTGACCACCCGTTTGTCCCCGCTGTCGTTCATGCGGTCGATCCGGCCGAGCAGCCGTTCTTCCACGAAAGGTCCTTTCTTGAGTGACCGGCCCACTGCCAATACCCCCCTGTTTTTACCCCAACCCGCCTCGACCCACCCTTGGGTGGGTACCCCGGGGCCGGGGACCCCATTTTACGACCCAATTATTTGGCTCCCCGCCGCTTGACGATCAGGCGGTCCGAGGGCTTCTTTTTCCTGGTCCGGGCCCCCAGGGCCGGCTTGCCCCAGGGTGTAACCGGGTTGCGGCCGATCGGGGAGCGCCCCTCGCCGCCGCCGTGCGGGTGGTCGACCGGGTTCATGACCACGCCCCGGACGGTCGGCCGTATGCCTTTCCAACGGTTGCGCCCCGCCTTGCCGATGGTAATGTTTTCGTGTTCCAGGTTGCCTACCTGGCCGATGGTGGCCCGGCAGTCCAGGGGCACCATCCGCATCTCGCCGCTCGGCAGGCGTACGTTGGCCAGGTTGCCTTCCTTGGCCATCAACTGCGCCACCGCCCCCGCGGAGCGGACCATCTGCGCGCCCCGCCCGGGGTACAGCTCGATGTTGTGGATGAGCGTGCCCACGGGTATGTTGCGCAGAGGCAACGCGTTGCCCGGCTTGATGTCGGCATCCGGCCCGGAGAGGATCTGGGCGCCCACCTTCAGACCGGCCGGCGCCACGATGTACCTCTTGTCTCCGTCCGCGTAACTGATCAGGGCGATCCGGGCCGAACGATTCGGGTCGTATTCGATGGAGGCCACCTTACCCGGTACGCCTTCCTTGGCCCGTTTGAAATCGATGATACGGTAACGCTGCTTGTGCCCGCCGCCCTGGTGCCGCACCGTGATGCGTCCCTGGGCGTTGCGCCCGCCCCGTCTTTTCTTGCCGGCGATAAGGTTCTTTTGCGGCCGCTCGGCCGTAATCTCGGCAAAATCCGCCACCGTGACAAACCGCCGGCCCGGTGAGGTAGGCTTAAACTTTTTAACCGGCATTTCTTTCCCCCCTAAGATCTAGCCGAAGAGCCCCTGGTAGGCCTCGATCTTGTCTCCGGGCTTCAGGGTTATCACGGCCTTTTTTACGTCGGCGGTGCGCCCGGCCCTGGTCTGCCGGCCGATGCCGCCGGGTCCTCCGCGTTTTACCCGCCCCTTCTTGATGATCGTGTTTACCCCCACCACCGTAACTTTGAAAGTTTCCTCCACCGCCCGCTTGATCTCGACCTTGTTGGCGGTAGGGTTGACGATGAAGGTGTATTTATCCTGACCGAACAGTTTCATGGATTTTTCGGAAACCACCGGCCGGATCAAAATGTCGCGCCCCGTGCTCATGCTTCCACCCCTTCCGGGCTGCAACCTCCGGCTTTCAGCCGGAAGGCTTTACCTTGTGGTTCCTCTCTACCCTGACCCACCCTCCGGGTGGGTACCCCGAAGACCGGGGCATCGGCAAGCGGCCTAATTCTCAACCAACCCGACCCATCGACGATGGATACCCCGCTCGGGGGCTTGCCGGGATTTACCGGCCCAGCGCTCCTTCCAGGGAAGCCACCGCGTCGGCGGTGATCACCAGCTTGCCATACTTCAGAAGTTCGCAGACGTTGACGTTCCTGGCCTCCATCGGCTTCACGCCCGGAATGTTGCGGGACGAGCGGTTGACGTTCTCGTCCCGCGCCGCGGTGACCACCAGGGCCTTGCCGGTCACGGACAGCTTTTCCAGCACCCGGATCATGTCCTTGGTGCGCGGCTGCTCAAACGACAGCCGGTCCAGCACCACCACTTCATTGCCGGAAACCTTGGCCGAAAGGGCCGATTTCAGGGCCAGACGCCTTACCTTGGCCGGCACCTTGTAGCTGTAATCGCGCGGGTGCGGGCCGAACACTATGCCGCCGCCCCGCCAAATGGGTGAACGGCTGCTGCCGGCGCGGGCCCGCCCGGTGCCCTTCTGCCGCCACGGCTTGCGTCCGCCGCCGCGGACCTCGCCCCTGGTCTTGGTATCGGCCGTACCCTTCCGGCGGTTGGCCATCTGCATGACCACCACCTCGTGCAGCACCGCCTCGTTGACCGGAACCCCGAACACCGCCTCGGACAGTTCCAGGGTGCCGACCTGTTCGCCCTCCATGTTGAACACGCTTACCGATGGCATAGAAATGCTCCTTCCTAACGGCTCAGTTGGCGCGGACGGCTTCCCGGACGACCACCAGGGAACCCATGGGGCCGGGGACCGCTCCTTTAACCGCGAGCAGGTTGCGGGCGGCGTCCACCCTGACCACTTCCAGATTGAGTACCGTCGTCCGCCGCGCCCCCAGGTGGCCGGGCAGCTTGCGTCCCTTGAACACGCGGGCCGGACCCTTGGCGCCCAGGGATCCGGGACGGCGGTGGTACTTGGAACCGTGCGCCATCGGACCACGGTGGAAGCCGTGCTTCTTGATTCCGCCGGCAAAACCGCGCCCCTTGCTGGTGGCGGTCACATCCACCCGTTCCCCCGACTGGAAGATATCGCTCTTTATTTCCTGGCCGACCTCGTACGCGCCGGCGTCCGTCAGGCGGATCTCCCGCAGGTAGCGGACCGCCTTGAGCCCCGCCTTGGCGAGGTGGCCCCGCACGGGCTTGTTCACCAGGCGCACCCGGCGCTCCCCGAAGCCCAGTTGCACGGCGTGGTAACCGTCGCGCTCGGGCGTCTTCTTCTGTACCACCACGCAGGGCCCGGCTTCGATGACCGTGACCGGAACGGACCGGCCGTCCGCCAGGTATACCTGGGTCATACCCACCTTGCGGCCCAAAATACCTTTTGCCATTCCCTTATCCTCCTTGCCCCGGCTAGAGCTTGATCTCGATGTCCACCCCGGCCGGCAGGTCCAGCCGCATTAGGGCGTCCACCGTCTTGGGCGTGGGCTCCAGGATGTCGATCAGGCGCTTGTGCGTCCTCATCTCGAACTGTTCCCGCGAGTCCTTGTTGACGTGGGGGGAACGCAAAATGGTATAAATGCTGCGCTCGGTGGGCAAGGGAACCGGCCCGGCCACATGGGCGCCGGTGCGCTTGGCCGTATCCACTATCTTGAGCGCGGACTGGTCCAGCATGCGGTGATCGTAGGCCTTGAGCCTGATCCTTATCTTCTGGCTCTTCACTTTCTCACCCCTCCAGGGCTTTGGGCCGAAAAACCCCTTGCTCTCCTTACCCGCCCCCCGCTTGCCAACGGGGATACCGGGTTCAACCGTCCCGACCCGCCTGGGGCGGGTGCCCCGGTCGGGGGTTTGGCCCTGCGCTTGGAGCAGCTTTCCGGTCTAAACCCAACATACCTGATTCTTTCCCGGCCTCCGAGGTCCGAAGTTCGATCTATAGAGGCCCGAACCGCGAAGATCGAATTGCGGGAACCCCTACTGGGCGATACCGGTCACCACGCCGGAGGCGACGGTGCGGCCACCCTCGCGGATGGCGAAGCGCAAACCTTCTTCGATGGCGATCGGCGTAATCAGTTCCACCCCGATCTTGACGTGGTCGCCCGGCATGACCATTTCCACGCCTTCCGGCAGGGTGACCACGCCGGTAACGTCGGTGGTCCGGAAGTAGAACTGGGGCCGGTAGCCGTTGAAGAAAGGCGTATGGCGGCCGCCCTCCTCCTTGCTGAGCACGTAAACCTCGGCCTCGTATTTGGTATGCGGCTTGATACTGCCCGGTTTGGCCAGCACCTGGCCACGCTCGATCTCCTTGCGGTCCACGCCCCGCAGCAGGCAGCCGATGTTGTCGCCGGCCTCGCCCCGGTCCAGGATCTTGCGGAACATCTCCACACCGGTGACCACCGTTTTACGCGGTTTTTCGCTCAGGCCCACGATCTCGATCTCTTCGCCGGTCTTGACCGCGCCGCGCTCCACGCGGCCCGTAGCCACCGTACCACGGCCCGTAATCGAGAATACGTCCTCCACCGGCATCAGGAACGGCTTGTCTATGTCGC
>JAJYZD010000262.1 GCA_021800315.1 Bacillota bacterium
CCGATACGGCACCAGTATGAGTTGAAGACAGCTACGTGTAATGTTTGTGGGCAGATTTGGGTAAAATAAAGCAAAAAACAGATGGAGTCAGCAATGAAAATAGCGATTATTGGCGCCGGTTTGGGAGGTTTGGCCTGTGCTCTGGAGTGTGAAAGACTTGGCGTAATCCCCGATGTATTTGAGAGGGATGAGTCCGTTGGTTGGGGATTTACATGCATAACCCATTGGCTACATCCCATTCATAGACCGAAGGGAGATCTTTATGACTATTTAAGAAAATTCAACTTAGACCTCAAACCAATTAATAAGTGCAACGAATTGGTTATGAGATCACCAAACAAAGAAACCATTATAAAGGGTAATATAGGCTATATTATGAGACGAGGCAAGCACATTGACTCGGTAGAGAGCCAACTATATCGAAGCCTCGAGCGAACATCAGTACGCTTTAACCGGCCTGCCGATTACAAGGAACTCTCCCCAAAATATGATTATGTCGTTGTTGCAACCGGTAATCGTACTGCCGCCAAGGAGCTTGGGGTATGGAAAGATATAGAGCTGGTTCATGTAAGAGGCGGTGTGGCGTTTGGTGCTTTTAAGCCTACAAGCACAACTATCTATTTCAATAGAAAATATGCTGGCAAGGGTTATGCCAGGCTTGGTCCTATAAACTCCACCCAGGCAATAGTTGGCCTGTATCAAATTGGGGATAGCGAGTATGAAGTAGACAGTCACTATAAGAACTTTTTAGAATTTGAGGGACTGGAAAACCTCGAGTTTAATTACGAGTTTTCTGTTCCTATGTGGACAGGAGGGAGAGTTGATAAGTTCCATGTTGGCAATGTGTTGTTGGTTGGGCAATCTGCCGGATTAATGGAAAGATTCCTGGGAACAGGGGCCATTGAGGCTTTAATGAGCGGTATTTTCGCCGCGAGATCAATGCTTAAAGGAGAGGATTATGATACCCTTGTAAGGCCGTTACAAGACCATATTGAGAGTGTTTCATCCTTCAGAAAGCCGTTCGAATCTCTTGATAACGATGGTTTGGATAGACCGATTTCTTTTATAGATACACCCGGGGTTAAGCAGTTAATATACAATACGGGGTTAAATATCGTCGACATTTTGGGGCCTATGCAACGGCAGATAAATAAAATCGTTAATATGATCGGGAGGGATGAAGTAGAATCTTAAGGTAAACTCCCGGACCCGCAGCCGGTTTTTCCGGTATCCACAATCTGCCTGTTACCTGTGGAGCCCTGCTCATAATGGGACGGTTGAACGTCCGTCTCATTCAGGTGGAGAACAACCGGGCCTCGGTGTCTATGGGCGTCTTACCTTCCCTGCATTGCGGATCGCACTTGTCCAAGGGGTCGGGAAAGAACTAACCGTGGACCGTATGCTTGATACCTTCTGTTCTTCTTACTCCGTTTTGCCATCCGAATTCACCTCTGATACCAATTGACAAAACCCGTCCCTGACTCTTTTACCGGCCCCTGCCCCGTAAAGCCCGGCAGAGAATGAGGTCACTATTGACAATAGATCCCTCATCAATTCAGGTTGACTGTCATCCGGCTCCTTTTCCGCAATCACAATGATTTCCACGCCGCAGTACCGAAGATGACGTTCGAGATAGGAATAGCCAAACCTGGTCAACCTGTCGGGATATTCAATCAGGAGTTTCTTGTACTCGCCCCTTTCAGCCAGTTTGAGAACTTTCGCCAATCCCCGGCGCTGTTGATTTAGTCCGCTAGCCACGTCTGAAACCTCGTGGCCAACAGTAAATCCGTTATCCTTGGCGAATTGGCGCAACCGCAGCATCTGCCGTTCCAAATTGCCGGAATCAGCTTGCTTCTTTGTGGATACACGCGCGTATAGAGTGGCATTTCTTTCCTCTTGTCCGAATATTTCTCCGGAACTCAGAAGCCGTGCCAATTCGTCCGCGGAGTATCTGCGTTGCCCGCTTGGAAGCCGTGCTGGCTTTATTAAGCCCCTCTTTTCATAATTCCGCAGACTGTTCGCGTGTACTCCAAGCTTTTTTGCCGCCTGGGCAATGGTCAATAATTCCATGGTTTTATGATATCAGCTTTGGAGTGGCTTGTCAACCTTTATTAAGACAAAAGCAACTGCTGCGTACCTCCCGGAGCCAGGGACCGGCCGCTGTTCTCCACCGCCATCCGGGCCTGTTCCGGACCCATGGTTTGCAGGAAAGCCCGGAGCCCCGCCGCATCGTATATGCCTTCAGGTGAATCCGTTCGGAGATCGGTTGCCGACACGCCGATCCGGTGGGACAGTACGGATGCGGCTATGAAACGTTCGGTCAACCGCACCACGGACGGCAGGTCGGCCACCGTGGCCGTGAGGGAGCGGAACCCGGTTGCAGAGGGCCATGGCCGCTCCGCCGGAGCCGTCCCCGCGGCGTTGCGAAGGCGTTCTAAACCGGCAAAGTCCACTTTTCCCGCGAGTTCCCGGCCGTCGGTCCGGCCACGCCGTCAGCGGCAGGAGTAAGCGCGGGGGGAGCAGAATTAACCCTGTATGAAGCGAGGGGAAGGGGTGTTCGTTTGGTCAGGGATGTGGTCATAGTCAGCGGGGTGAGAACCCCCATCGGCGATTTCGGCGGAGCGTTCAAGGACCTGCTCCCCCACCAGTTGGTTGTTCCGGTCCTGCGGGAGGCGCTCCGGCGGGTAGGCGTCGATGGATCCATGGTCGACGAGGTCATTTTGGGCAATTGCGCCCAGCGCACGGATGAGCCCAATGTGGGCCGCACCGCCGCGCTGGCGGCCGGTTTGCCGCACGAGGTCACCGGTATGACCATTCAGCGCCAATGTTCCTCCGGGATGCAGGCCATCGTGTCCGGTTACCAGGAGATCGTCACCGGGGACGCGGAAATCGTCCTGGCCGGGGGCACCGAGAGTATGAGCGGCGTACCCTATGTGTTGAAAGGGGCCCGCTGGGGCCAGCGCCTGCAGCACGGCCAGATGACGGACGCCCTGTGGGAGATGCTTACCGATCCCGTGCACCGGATATTGATGGGCGAAACCGCCGAACGGCTGGCGGACAAATACGCCATCTCCCGGGAGGAACAGGATGAAATCGCCCTCAGGAGCCACATGAACGCGGCCAGGGCCGGCCGGGCCGGAACCTTTGCGGAAGAGATCCTGCCCGTGGCGGTGAAGGGTCGTATGCACCAGGTCAAGACCGTGGACCGGGACGAGCACCCCCGGCCGGACCTGACCATGGAGACTCTGGCCGGGTTAGCGCCGGCGTTCCGGAAAGACGGTACGGTCACCGCCGGCAACTCCTCCGGCCTTAACGACGGGGCGGCGGTGGTGCTGCTGATGACCCTGGACAAAGCCAGGGAGTTGGGCTTAAAGCCCCTGGCGCGCATCGTGAGCTTTGCCCGGGCGGGCGTCGAGCCCGACCTGATGGGTTACGGCCCGGTACCGGCGATCAGGAAGGCCTTGCAAAGAGCCGGACTTACCCTGGCCGACATGGAGTTGATCGAACTCAACGAAGCCTTCGCCGCCCAATACCTGGCTTGCGAAAAACTGCTGGACCTGAACCGGGAAATCACCAACGTCAATGGCAGCGGGGTGGGTTTGGGGCACCCGGTGGGCTGCACCGGGGCCAGGCTCGTGGTTTCCCTGATCCACGAAATGGGTAGGCGGAACGCGCAAAAGGGGCTGGCTTCCCTGTGCGTCGGCGGCGGCATGGGTATGGCCATGGTCTTGGAACGGGACAAGGAATAAGGAACAGTCTGTTGCCATAGAAGGAGATGGTTTGGATGCGCAAATCGGTCATCGTAAGCTGTGCCAGGACACCCTTCGGCAAGCTGGGCGGAGGGCTGGCCGCACTTTCGGCGGTGGAACTGGGCGGCCTGGTCATAAGGGAAGCCGTGAACAGGGCGCAAATAGAGGATGCGTCCATCGACAACGTCGTTATGGGCATGGTCCTGCAGGGCGGAGCGGGCCAGATACCCTCCCGGCAGGCGAGTGTTAAAGCTGGTCTGCCCTGGGAGGTACCTTCCGAGACGGTCAACAAGGTGTGCGCCTCGGGTCTGCGTAGCGTTACCATGGCCGACCAGGCCATCAGGTGCGGCGACGTCGACGTGGTGGTGGCCGGCGGGATGGAGAGCATGAGCAACGCCCCCCACTTCGTCCGGGCCAGGTGGGGACTGCGTATGGGCGATGGGAAATTCGTGGACTTGATGGTTCACGACGGCCTGTGGTGCGCCTTTCACGACAAACACATGGCGGTGCACGGGGGCAGGGTCGCCCTGGAGTACGGCGTTTCCCGGGAGGAACAGGACGAGTGGGCTCTGAGGAGCCATCAGCTGGCCACCGCCGCCCAGGACCGGGGCTTGCTGGACGAGGAAATGGTGCGCGTGGTCATTCCTCAAAAGAAAGGCGAGCCGCTGGTCGTCGCCCGGGACGAAGGTCCCCGCAGGGACACCTCCCTCGAAGCGTTGCTGAGGCTGCCCCCCGTGTTTGATCCCGCCAACACCGTGACCGCCGGCAACGCCCCGGGCGTAAACGACGGGGCCGGAGCCCTGGTGGTCATGGCGGAGGAAAAGGCGGCCCAACTGGGCCTGCGCCCCCTGGCCACCATTGCCGGCCACGCGTCGGTTTCCCGGGAGGCGTCCTATATTGCCACGGTGCCGGGCCTGGCCATAAACAAGCTGCTT
>JAJYZD010000263.1 GCA_021800315.1 Bacillota bacterium
CACGGTTGCTTCTTCCGCCACGACCAACTCTGGCGGCCAGGCCACGGCCACTTACACCGCCGGCACCGCTTCCGGTAACGTTACGGTTTCGGCGACGGAAACAGCCGGATCGGCCGCGGGGAGCGCCACGCTCACCCTGACCGCCCCGGCGTGGACCTTCACCGGCGTCTGGCAGGGTCAGACGGTGAATCTGACCCAGGTGCCCAACGTGACGGTGGAGGGTCTGCCCGACGCCAAGCTGGTGGGCCAGATTACCGGCTTTCAGACCAACGAGTCTACTGGCGGAAGCCCCCCGTTCTATGAACTGAACGGGGAGAGCATTAACGTCTGGACCGCGCCGGCCGAGTTCCCCGGCGTGTACGTGGTGCACAACGGTGACCAGGGACAACAGGCGACTTACGGGACCTGGACCTTTCCGATGACAAACACCCAAACGGTTGTCGGTTATAAGGTGAGTGCTCCGGCCCAGGTGGACTTCGGCGCACCGTTCACCTTCAATGTGACGGCGGTGGATGCCAACGGCAACACGGTCACCACGGCGGACAACACGGTCGACCTCACCTCGTCCACCAACAACGTTCTGTTCACCAATGCAACCCTGACTTCCGGCCAGTCGGCGACCGTAACGCTGACCAACGGTGTGTCCACGGTAGATGCGGTGGACAACGTACCCGAAAGCGTCACCATCAACGTGGCCGACAACAGCGGCAACAAGGGCAGCGCCCAGTTGACGGTTGTCATCGGTCCCCATCTTCTCTGGCGTTCGCCGGGCGTAAGCATGAGCATCAACGGAGGGACTCCCCAGACCGTGGCCGACATCGACTTCATCGACTATGACAACGGCGTTGATTCCAACGGCTGCCACGGAGGCTTCTGGCCCCTGGGGGTCGGCACCACCTATACGGCCACCTGGAATGGCTACCTCAACGTGACCCAGGCGGGAAGCTACCAATTCCTGAACGTGGCGGACGACAGGGGCAGCGCCACCATCACGGTGAACGGCTTGAGCCAGACCATACCCACCAACTCCTGGACGCAGGGTACTAATGCCCCGCTCTCGATCCAGCTTACCACGGGTTCCTACGCTATCTCGGTGTCGCAGCAGGAGACCGATGGTCAGGGCGGCGCTGGTGATACCTTGAAATGGAACCCGCCGGGAGGTAGTGGACTGGTGCCCATTCCGGCTTCAACGTTTGGAAGCGGCATCAAGCCCATACCTTTGCCGATAAACATTACCTTTACGATTGACCGCAACGAATATATTTCAGACGGCACAGGTCACACCATGGATGTCGCTCCGTTCATTAAGCATGGCCGGACCTATGTGCCCGTACGGTATATAGGCTACGCCATCGGCATGAGCGGCAGTGACATTTCCTGGGATTCAAACAATGATACGGCCACTTTCAGCTATGCCGGCAAAACGGTTGAGTTCACCCTGGGCAGCAAAACCTACACTATAAACGGTGAGCCGAACGAGATGGATGTTATTCCTATTGACCTTAATGGCCGTATCTTTATTCCGGTAAGGTTCGTTGGTGATGCCTTCGGTTACAGCGTTTCCTGGAATGCAAGTACCAGAAAAGTGAGGTTTAGTCGGTCTTAGACGACAATTGCTACCGATTGCTGCTTTTCTGTTTTCCCCGGCTCAGCGGAACTGCCGCTGAGCCGGGGAGGGCGGGATTTGTGGAGCAGCCGGTTGCGACAGGCGGGTGATTGTATGAAACCGTTTGATTAGCTAATACGTCTGAAGGGATCTAATCGGTGGTTTAAGGCCCCAGGACTGCGTCAAAGTAGTTTTTTCTTTAGAAACGGCCTAATTGGAAGATCATGTGGTGGCGAAATTTTTATGAATGTGGTATGCTAGTAGAGCGTTCCATAAGTTCTTTCCCATCGGTTTTCACTAGATGTCAGCTAAGAGAAAAAACAAACTGAGTCGTAAGTGTTTCAACGAGTTCGGCAATTGTACCTTTAAAAGGTGTCGGCTTGCGTCTACCGCGATGAGCTATGCCAAGCTGAAAGGAATCACGGCCTATATATGTCAAGCTAGTCTGGCTGAGTTTTTCGCCGTTATCTTCTGAATAATGACGGTGTGATCTCCTCTTGTTAATACATTAAGATGATGCAATCCCTTATCTTTTAGTAGCTGCGCGACCTTGGCGCGTCGATATTCGTTGGTTATCTTTCGAACGCTGGGGATTTTATCTCCAGGTGTGCCATTCAGGCCAGGAATTTTGTCGGAGGATGTTTTTCTCTGCAACTATGCAACCTTCTTTTCTTTGGACTGCATCGGATACCAGCGGAATATCCAATTAACCGGATGTCCGTCCTTTCCCGTTCCATCTTTTGCAAAAAGCCATCACCTGGTCCCTTAGATCATCATGCGAACAAAAATTCCCGTGCTTTAGGGCGCGTTTTTGTAGAATTGAAAAGAATATCTCTATCTTATTTACCCATGAGGCATGATTCGGAGTGTAGTGAAATGCAAACTTTCCGTTATGCTTTCCGTTGAAATTTATCCAGCGTTTATCCTTGCCATCGTAATGAATATTTAGGTTATCCCAAAGGACAATAGGCTCTTATCCCATTTTGACGGGGTGACCCTATATGGCGATAAATAGGTAATTATGGATATTGCCAGGCCAAGGGGGACAAGGGTTCCAATGTTCGTCCTTGGCCGTTAGCCGGGCCCACGGGCCCACCCCGCTGAAACCAGGTAAGTCATCGGCGGGTATACGGTCGGGGAGATTCCCGACTACCAGGCAGCGGCCTTCTTGATGGCCGCCTGTTGGCGCGGCCTGAACGAGGAAGAGTCGATGTTCTTGACCGAAGCCATGGTGGCATCCGGAGAGCAACCGGACCTCTCGTCCATTCCGGGAATCAAGGCGGACAAGCACAGCACGGGAGGCGTGGGCGATAAGACTCACCCGGGATTATGCACCTCCGCGGTCCCGTCAACTCCATGGCGGCATGGTCTGGGGCAGGTCCACCGCCGCCGCCGGCACCTCGATCAGGGCCGGCTTTCCCAGGCCCAGGGCCGCGCCGAGAACGTCCTTGATTCCCGTAATATCCTCGACGCGGAAGCCTTCGGCGCCGCAGGCCCGGGCGAACTGCACGAAGTCGGGATTTTGCAGGTCGATGCCGAAAGGGTTGAGCTTCCCGGCGACCATCTTGTTCCGTTCCAGGCTGTACTGGCCGTTCTTGACCACGATGACCGGGACGGCCACGTTGTAGCGGACGCAGGTCAAAAGCTCGGCCATGGACAGGAGAAAGCCGCCGTCGCCGACGACGGCGACCACCGTCCGGTCGGGACAGGCCAGCTTGGCGCCGATGGCGGCCGGTAGACCGGCGCCGATGCATTCCCACTGGCCGGAAAGTAAAACATCCTGCCGGCGGCCGGCAAAGCCCCGGTCGAACCAGTGGATAAACTCGCCTACGTCCAGGGAGATAACGGCGTCCTCCGGGATGGCTTTGTCCAGTTCCTCCATCAGGTGCAGGGGATGCATGGGACCGGGCGCAACCGGTACGTCCGGCGGCCGGGTACCGGCCGCCGCCTTCACGCGGTCCAACCAGTCCCGGTTCGGGGCATGGTTCTCCAGTCCCCGGCAGACGGTTTCCAGCATCAGACCCAGGTCACCGACCGCCCCGGCGGCCACGCTCCGGCGCAGGTGTCCGGGGCGCTCCGCCAGGTGGACCAGGGCGGCCCCGGGAGGGAAGTATGGTTGTTCGTAGGGGGCGCCGCCGATCAGGACGATACAGTCCGCCTCGGTGACCACCGGGGGAAGCAGGGCTTCGCCGACGCCTCCCAGGTTCAGTTCATGGTCGCCGGGAACGGCTCCCTTGGCCTCCTGGGCCAGGACCAGACCCGCTCCCAGGATGTAGGCCAGCCGCAGCACCCGGTCCGTGACCTTCCGGGCCTGCCTGCCCATGACCACAAGCGGCCTATGGGCCGAGCGGACGGCGGATACGACACCGGGCAGATCGCCGCAAGTCGGGGAGGGGCCGGTGACCTGCACGGCCCCTGCCGGACACGTGTCCGCCGAGACCGGGGCCGAGAGGATATCCTTGGGCAGGGAGAGGTGGACCACGGAGGAGGTCAGAACCGCCTTCCGGAAGGCGGCCAGCAGGAAGTCCACCGTCGCGGCCGGATCGGCAAGCAGGCAGGTGCACTCCGCGAAGTTCCGGTACACCGCCTGCTGGTCAAAGTACTGGGGGGTTCCGGGACCCGTTTTCTGCGTTGCCACCTGGCCGGTCAGGGCCAGGACGGGGTGTTTTTCCACGTAGGCGTCGGCCAGGCCGTTCAACAGGTTGACCGCCCCCGGACCGCAGGTGCCGGCGCAAACAGCCGGGGCACCGGTCAAGGCGGCTTCGTAGGAAGCCGCGAAGGACGCCCCCGACTCGTGGACGGTGGCGATGAAGGCGATCCGGTCCTGGCGGGACATGGCATCCAGCAGGGGGAAGACGGCGTCTCCGGCGACGCCGTAGATTCTTTGCACGCCCCATTCGGCCAACTGGGCCAGGACGAGGTCGGCGACGTTGCCGTTGATCTTCACCGGTGTGTCTCCTTTTCTCCAATTTTCACCGTGCCCCTTATTGTTCCGCGCAGGCTTCCGGGTATACGGGTGGTGCAGGGCCGGATGAGCGAGATTTTTCGGCTTGAACCAGCGAACCATCTCCTCCGGCC
>JAJYZD010000032.1 GCA_021800315.1 Bacillota bacterium
CGACATCAGGGACGGTACCGGGAAACGACTGTGCCAGGGCATTTCCGCGAGATACTGTCGTCTCCTGCAGAGAGCTAATGGCTGGCAGTACGAGCGGGAACAATTGCCGGCTGGCGCCGGTGCCGCGCTTCCTCCCCATGTCTAAAGCCAGGGGCATCCGCGCGGCAGTTTCGGTGAATTGAATGAAAGTTTGTGACGTCTAACTTCTTAGGCCCGATGTTTTTCTAATTGTTCTTTTAGTCTTCAGTCGGTTAGGTGATAGCTGTTTATGAAGGGTGATTCGCGCGGTGCCGACCAACCAAGGAAGTCTTTACACGAGCAGGATCATCAAAGGGGGAGCATTGCTGCCGGAGACCAGAGCTTTCCTTAAGGTGTGGGATGAGGAGGCAGGCCTTAAGGAGAACATCGACAGGGTGAGAAGGGACAACCTCTTGGGTAAATCCTCGCGTTCCCGGGTCGATGATGTGCTGGCCGTCTTACGGCAGCGTTACCTAGGTGACCCCGCTATTGTAAAGGCGTTAACCTACATGGTCAAGTGCGGGGTACCCAACGATATTTGCGACAGGATCTTTTATCTCTATACTGCGGATTCGGATCGCCTGCTGCACGACATAGTTGTTCAAGTTATCTACCCGAATTTCCGGGAATTCCTCATGAGTGATATCAGCGCTCTGGTTGAACATGCCCTTGGACAGTGGGTTAGTGGTAAAATGACGGTAAGCCCTTGGTCGGAGAATACTATCGTCCGAGTCAGGCAGGGCCTCCTGGATGCATTACGTGATTTCTCCGTATTGACTGGTGCGGTAAAGAAAAAGCTTAACAAGTTGCATTTGCCAGTACAAGCGTTTGCCTACATAGCATTTGCTCTTAACGCTCGCAAGATGTTGCCAGCCGTCGGGACACTGGAGAACCCCGAATGGCATCTCTTTTTCCTGTCCATTGAGGAAGTCGAGAAGCTTTTTTTAGCGGCACATCAGGAAGGTTTGCTTCATTACCAGGCGGCAGGAAGCGTCATAAGACTGGAGTTTCCAACCACTAATATCGAGGAGTATGCTCATGTTATCGTTGAAAGATCGCATTAAGCTCCTGGAGCACGACCTTACGGCGACCCCGCCGCTGATCAGCGTGTACAGCGACCTTCCCTTTGCCATCCTCCGCTACGAACCGCGCGAGGAGCCGGATCTGAGGCGCGAGGTCGCCCTGCTGGCCGTCCGGCTGGAACGGGCCGGATTGAGCGCCCACATCATCTCCCTGGCCGAACTCCTGTGGGAGAGCATCGAAAAGTCGGAGGGACTCGACGCCTTGGTGGATCTGGAACGCACGTCGGGCTTTCCCAAGGCCCAAGCGCAAGTTACGGGCTATCTCTCCGATCCGGACTTTTGTCCGTTAACCGATCTTCTGGCCGAGCGACTGGGGCGCCTTGACCACCGGAAGGACGTGGCCCTGCTCGTCAGAGTCGCCGCCATGGCCCCCGCTATCTACCAGATGTCCGCCCTGCTGGAAGGAATGAAAGGCCGGACCACTGTTCCCAGTGTCCTGTTTTACCCGGGAAGCCTGGAGGGAATCTTCGGTCTTAAATTTATGGATTTAGCGGGGCAGGAGCCCATCGGCAACTACAGGGTAAAGATTTACGGTTAATTCTTGCGGGGGTGCGACATGCAGACCATCAGAGACCTTCTGGCACGCGATCTGTCCCAGAAAATCGAGGAAATCATCAAGGTTGACCAGGCCGACGAGCCCACCGTGTACCAGGAATTGACCGAGTACGTTGTGACCGGCCGCATACGGGATCAATTCCGCGCCCTGCTCCGGGCCATCGCCGACGGCCCCGGGGACCCGCAGGAAGGGATAGGGGTATGGGTGTCGGGTTTCTTCGGCTCGGGCAAGTCCTCCTTCGCCAAGATCCTGGGTTACATATTGGCCAACCGGCAGGTATTGGGGAAATCGGCGGCCGACCTCTTCCTGGGTCAGGCCGGTGACGAGAGGCTGGCTGAACTCCTGAGCTTCATCAACGTCCGCATCCCCACCGAGGTGGTCATGTTCGACGTTTCGGGACAGCGGGACATCAAATGGGGCAGCGAATCCATCACGGAAATCATGTACACCGTCCTTTTGCGCACGCTTGGCTACGCCGAAGACTTCAACATTGCCGAACTGGAGATCGAACTGGAGCAGGAGGGAAAGCTGGACCATTTCGTCGGGCTTTGCCGGGAGCATTACCCCGAGTGGCGGATCACCCGCAAAGGGGCCCAGAAGTATGCGCGGGCCAGCCGCCTTTTGCACCTCATGGACCCTGTCACCTACCCCGCCGCCGATCAGTGGTTCCGGACCGTTGTCAACAGGGAACCGAAGGTATCGGCTGTCAGTTTCGTCGAGCGCGCTTTCGAACTCATGGCCCGGAGGAGTCCCGGCCGGGCCTTGGTTTTCATCATTGACGAAGTCGGTCAGTACGCTTCCACCAGCAGGGACAAAATTGAAAACCTGCGGGCGGTGGTGGAGAGCTTCGGCAAGCATTCGAAGAACATGGTTCTCGCCCGCAAGGTGGTCGCGCCCTTCTGGGTCGTGGTTACGGCCCAGGAGAAACTGGAAGAGGTGGTCTCCAGCCTCGACTTGCGCCGGGTCGAAATAGCAAGGCTGCAGGACCGCTTCAAGCACCGGGTGGACATGGCGCCGGCGGACATCCGTGAAGTAGCCACCAAAAGGGTGCTGGCCAAGAGGGAAGAAGCCCAGGGGCTGTTGCGGGAACTTTTCCAGAAGAACAAGGGCAGCCTCAACGCCGCCTGCCGCCTGGAGCGTTCATCCCGGTCCAGCGAGGTCGGCGAGGACGATTTCGTTCAGTTCTATCCGTACCTGCCCCATTTCATCGAACTGTCGATCGACATCGTGTCCGGCATCCGCCTGCAGTCCGGTGCTACCCAGCACCTCGGAGGCAGCAACCGCACCATCATCAAGCAGGCTCACGAGATGCTGGTTTCAGAGCGCACCCGCCTGGCCGACCGAATCGTCGGTACGCTGGTCACCCTGGACCGCATCTACGAACTGGTGGAACAAAACCTTTCCACGGAGAGGCACCAGGATATCACCGACATCGAGAGCCGCTTTGCCAAAGATCCCCAGGACGGAGGATGGGCCGTCAAAGCGGCCAAGGTACTGTGCCTCCTGGAATTCGTGCGGGATCTGCCCCGCACCGAGGCCAATCTGGCCGCCCTCATGGTGCCGGCGGTGGGGAGCCCGGCTCCCCTGGAGGAGGTCAGGGGGGCCCTGAAGCGGCTGGAGACCGCCCAGTTCATCCGTCAGACCGACCAGGGCTACAAGCTGCAGTCCACCCAGGAGAAGAACTGGAACACCGAGCGGCAAAGCCTGGCTCCCAAGCCCAAGGACCGCAACGAGATCATGCGGGAAAGTCTGACCGGCCTTTTCACGGACCACAAAACCTGCCCGTACACCGAAAGCGGCGTGAAGAAGACCTTCAACCTGGCGTTTTCCCTGGAGGGCGTCCAGCTGTTCGACGGCCAGATCCCTGTGAACCTGGTACTGGCCGAGGACGCAGCCGGCCTGGAGCCAAAGATCGCCGACATCCGCTCGGACAGCCGCCAAAAGGAGAACGAATTCCAGGTTTACTGGGTAACGGCCGCAAACAGCGACATCGACGGCCTGGTGCTCAATTATTTCGCCTCCCGGGAAATGGTCAACAAGTACCGCCAGATAGGCTCGCAGGGAAAGATGATGAGCACGGAGGAACGCTCCTGCCTGGACAACGAAGCCGGTGAGGAGGTCCGCCTGAAGGGGCGGCTCAAAGAAAAAATCGCCCAGGCATTGGAAAACGGATCCCTTGTCTTTCAAGGCAACCTAAAGGACGCTTCCGCGCTGGGTAAAACCGTCGGCGAGGTCCTGCACGGCGTCGTGAACTGGGTGGTCCCCTACTTCTTTCCCAAGCTCGGCATAGGGGCCCGTCCCCTGACGGGCAAGGAGGCCGAGGAGATTCTGCGGGCGGCCAACTTGAGCGGTCTCTCACCCGTCTTTTACGGCGGGTCCCAGGGACTGGACCTGGTAGGCAGGGAAGGCGCCAAGCCGGCCATCAAGACTTCGTCGGAAGTCTGCAGCGAGTTGCTGGGGTTTCTCAAGGCGGAGAACAGTTACGGCAACCGGGTGACCGGCAGGGATTTGGAAAACCGCTTCGGCGGCCTGGGCTACGGCTGGGAGCGCGACCTCCTGCGCCTGGTCATGGCCACGTTCTTCCGGGCCGCAGCGGTGGAGGTTACCCACCAGGGTCAGACCTACCGCAGTTTCCAGGATCCGGGGTCACACCAGCCGTTCACCAGCAACAACGCTTTCAAGAATGCCGCCTTCGCGCCCCGGATAGCGGTGGACTTGAAAACGCTGACCGCGGCCGAGGAGCGTTTCGAGGAACTCACCGGCCGGGTGGTGGACGTCGACCTGGAGTCGGTGGCCCAGGCCCTGCGCCAGTTCGCCACCGAGGAGAGGAAATACCTTTACCCGCTGGAGGCCAAGGCCCAGGCTCATGACTTGGCCTGCCTGGAAGCGGTGGTGGAATATCGCAACACCATTGACGGCTTTTTGCAAAACCCGTCGGAGGACCTGGTGCGCACCCTGGCCGCCGAAGGCAGGACTCTTAAGAAATCCCGGGGAGCTATGCAGCGTTTGAGGACCGCTCTCACCGACGAAAACCTGGCGGCGGTTTCCCGGGCCCGCCTGCTCCTGCGGGAAGCCTGCCCCCTCCTGGTGGAGGGGATGGATACCGGCGGCTTTGCCGCGGCGAGGGACGGACTGGAAAACCTGTTGGCCTCGCCCGCCTTCTACGAAAGGATCGAGCAGATCAGCGACCTGAACGAGCGGATTTTCGTTGGCTATAGCGATTTGTACCGGGACGTGCATACCAGACGGTCGAAGCTGTATGCCGCGGCGTGCGACGAGATCAGGGGCCTGCCCGGCTGGAACGAACTATCCGCCACGGCCGGAGCCGATCTCCTTGAGCCCCTGCTCTCCCGCGCTTGCGCCGACCCGGCCCTGGCAGGAGATTCCCTGGTCTGCACCCACTGCCGGGCGGGCCTAAAACAGATGGAATCGGACCTCGCGGCCTGTCCGGCCCTGCGGGAACAGGCGGCGGGCCGCCTGCGGGAAAGCTTTGAGCCCCCTGCGCGCTGCCAGAGGGTCCGGGTCCGGAAGTTTTTTGCCCAGTCGCTTGAATCGCCGGAAGAAGTGGAGGAGGCGGTGGCCAGGTTCAGGGAACACCTTCTCGATTTGGTATCCTCAGGAATGACTGTGGTCATCGAGTAGGGAGGGGCGCAAATGGAGAGAGGTCCGCGGCTGAACAAGCTGAGAGGCGCGGTGGTGCAGTGCCGCAACCTTCTGGAGACGGCAATCGGCGAGTTGCTCGAAGGGAGATTCGGCGTTCACGCAAGCGGCGAGGTGGAGGACGCCTCGCGTATGTCCCACCTCTCCCCGGAAGAGTCCTCGGTGCGGGAGATGGTGATGGACCACCTGAGCCATGTCGCGGCTCTGGGTGAGACGCCGGCGGGCGCCGTGGAAAGGCTGGTCCGCGAGATAGCCTTTACCCACTTGAACCGCTTCTGCGCCTTCAAGATGATGGAGGAGCGCGGGCTGATCCGGGAAACAGTGAGCCGCGTCACCAAGTCCAACGGCTTTCTCTTCTACCTGGCAGACCATCCCGCGGAGGAAAAAACCTTCAACAGCGGGGGGCAGGAGGAGACCTACCGGCATTTCCTCATGCACCAGGCGCGGGCCCTGGCTCCTGAGGCCGGCGCCCTCTTTTCGCCCGACGAGGCTGCCCAGGGCCTGTTTCCGCCCCGGCACGTGCTGCAAAAGGTCCTGGAACTGCTCAACCAGGAGGATTTGGCCGGTGCCTGGGGCGAGGACGACACCATCGGCTGGGTGTACCAGTATTTCATTCCCAAGGAACTCCGGGAACGGGCCCGGCAGGAGAGCCCGGCCCCCCGCAACGGCTACGAGCTTTCCTTCCGCAACCAGTTCTACACCCCCCGCTACGTGGTGGAGTACCTGGTGGACAACACCATGGGTCGCCTTTGGTACGAGATGCGCGAGGGAGAAACCGCTCTTTCCGGCACGTGCGCCAACCTGATCCCGTCCCAAAAGCCGGCAACTCGGGCGAAAAAAGATCCCCGCGACCTGAAGGTTCTGGACCCGGCCTGCGGCAGCGGCCATTTCCTTCTCTACGCGTATGACGTTTTGGAGATGATCTACGCCGAGGCCTACGACGATCCACAAGCGCCTCCCTGTGCCCAAACCGGCCGTACCCTGCGGCAGGAGTTCCCGGACCCCGCGGAATTCCGGCGGGCCGTACCCGGACTGATCCTCCAGAACAACCTCTTCGGGGTGGACATCGACCTGCGGGCCGTGCAGATCACCGGTCTGGCCCTGTGGTTGCGGGCGCAGAAGTCCTACCGTCAACTGGGGCTGAAGGCCCAGGACCGGCCGCAAACCGCCCGGGCCCGGGTGGTCTGCGCCGAACCGATGCCCGGGGAAAGGGAACTGCTACGGGAGTTTACCGGGGACCTGCAGTCGCTGCTCTTGGGGCACCTGGTGGAGAAAGCCTTTCTGGCCATGAGGGACGCCGCGGAGATCGGTTCGTTGCTCAAGGTGGAAGAGGAGATCAGGAAAGAGGTTGAGAAGGCCGGAGGCGGGTCCAGGAACAGGCGCCACCATGAGAAATCGACTTTCTCCATGCATAAGGGTGAGCTTAGGACCATCAGCCAGCAGGGATTTGACATTTCCGTTGCCCGGGACACTTTTTGGGAGGAACTCGAACAGGCTATAGCATCGTCATTGAACCGGTATTCCGGTACCGCCTCCAACGGTCATCGTTTCACCCGCCGGCTATTCGCCCGTGACGCCGAACAGGGTTTTTCCTTCATAGACATCTTCTATCATCGTTTTGACGTGGTATTGATGAATCCGCCTTTCGGCGAGTCGAACAAGCTGGCTAAGGATTACGTACATAAGAACTATCCGCTTTCCAAACAGGACCTGGCCTGCGCCTTCGTGGAACGGGGCCTGGAACTCCTGAACCCGGAAGGCTTCCTGGGGGCGATCACCACCCGCACGCCGTTTTTCCTGAGCAGTTCCCGCAACTGGCGGGAAAACGTCGTGATGAAGAAAGGCCACCTTTTCTGCCTGGCCGATCTCGGCCACGGAGTCCTGGAGAGCGCCATGGTGGAAGCCGCGGCTTATGTGGTCGGGAAGGGAACCGGCCGTGGTGAAGCCGTGTTCTTTCGCCTCCTCAAAGACGGGGACAAAGGCCGGGGCATTTTGGACTGCGCCGAAAAGGTGCGGGCGGGAGAGGATACCGGTGACCCGAGGGTTTTCCGGGTGGCCCCCGAGGCTTTCCGACAGGTGCCGGGAACTCCCTTTGCCTACTGGGTCAGCGATGCCGTGCGACGCAAGTTTACGGAACTGCCTCCGTTCGAAGGGGAGGGCAGAACGGCCAAGCAAGGGCTGGCTACGGCTGATGATTTCCGCTTCGTGCGCGCCTGGTGGGAAGTGCGGCCCGAGAGCGTCGGCCGTACCAGGGAGGAGACCTTGCAGGGTAAGGGCTGGGTGCCCTTCGCCAAAGGCGGGGCTTACTCGCCCTATTACGCCGATGTGCATCTGGTGATGAACTGGAAGGGTGATGGGGAGGAGATCAAAGGCTTTGTCGATCCGTCCGGTAGGCCATATTCGAGACCGCAGAATACGGACTTATACTTCCGGCCGGGGCTGACGTGGCCGCTAAGGACCACAAGCGAGTTTAGTATCCGGGTTTGTCAGCAAGGCTGTGTTTTTGGGCACAAAGGGCCCGTTTGTTTTGCCCCTAATGTGCTTGATGGGTATGGCTATCTATATTCGTTGCTCGCCTTGATGTCTAGTTCAGTGTTTCATGATATGTTGGGATTACAGCTAGCAGCGGCCGACGCGGCGGCGCGTTCCTACGAGGTGGGTGTTATTCAGCGCACCCCGGTTCCCGATTTTTCCAACGAAACAAAGCATCGGCTTGCCGATGTAGGTAATGCATGTGTCAACCTCAAGCGCAACCTCGACACCACCAACGAGACCAGCCACGTCTTCTCCCTGCCCTCATTGCTGCAGGTACCCGGCGAATCCCTGGCGGACCGGTTGGCCAACTGGCAAGCCATCGTGGGCCAGGCGACACGAGATTTGGCCGCCAATCAGGCCCAAATCGACGCTATAGCGGCCCAAGCTTACGGTCTCAGCGCTGCTGATTTGCGCCCGGACGGCGATGTGAGTTCAATGGTTTCGGATTCCGACCAGTTTGAGAGCGGCACGGCCGGCTCCCACCCTGATGACGGCGAAGACGACGAAGAGTTCCCAACTGCCGGAGAACAGGCAAGTCCAGAGGCCCAGGCACGGGACCTCCTTTCCTACCTGGTCGGCGCCGCCTTCGGGCGGTGGGACGTCCGCCTGGCCAAAGACCCCTCACTGCTGCCCAAGCTCGGCGATCCTTTCGACCCTCTCCCACTTGCCTCTCCGGGCATGCTTCTCTCTCCTGGCGGCTTACCACCGGGGGACGACCGCGTGGTTAGCGAGGAATGGCTGAGAAGGCGGCCGGATGTTAATACGCTACCCGATTTTCAGGATTCCGCCCGGGCCACGTTACGTCTGGCCGACTATCCCCTTGCCGTCCCGGTGGACGGCGTGCTGGTCGACGACCCGGACCATCCGCGGGACATCGTCCGGATGGTTTACGCCGTCCTGGAGTATCTGTGGGGGCCGGCGGCCGAGCGGCTTGGCATGGAGATCCGAGATCTGCTCGGGGTGAAGGACCTGCGGCAGTATTTCGGTGACCCCCGCCTGTTTTTCGAAACCCATCTCAAGCGCTACTCCATGAGCCGGCGCAAGGCCCCCATTTACTGGCTCCTCCAGAGCAGGAAACGTTCCTACGCCGTATGGCTCTACTACCCCAGGTTGCATAAGGATTCCCTGTTCCAGGTCCTGCAGTATTACATCGCGCCCAAGATCCGCCTGGTGGAGGCCGCCCGGGATCGCCTGATGCGGGAGAAGGAACAGGCGGGCGACACCGGCGCGCGGGCCCGGCAACTGGAATGCCTCATCGAGAGCCAGGAGTCTGTTTTGTCCGAACTGGCCGATTTCCGGGAAAAGGTCGACCGGGTGGCCAACTTTTACCTCACCCCGGACTCTGATGACGGGGTTATTCTCAACATGGCCCCCCTGTGGGAGGTCGTCCCGTGGAAGGAGCCCAAGAAATACTGGCAGGAGTTGTCCGCCGGCAAGTACCGGTGGTCGGCTGTTGCCAGTCAGTTGCGGGAGAGGATGAAGCGCAATGGGTAAGGTCACCGCATACCTGGCCGGCTTGCTGGGAAAAGAGGCCGGGGAACGCAGTCCGGTGGTGTGGTTCGATCCCGAGTCGCATTACCGGGAGGCGCTGGCGGATTTGGAGGGGCTGTTGCCGGAAGTGACGTTCCTGCGCTACGACGACAGCTTCTTTGCCCTGCGCTTTGCCCTGGAACCTTTTTTGTCCGGCGCGGACCCGGAAGAAGTCATCGTGTACGTTCCTCTGGCCCGGGAGCAGTGTCACGGCGCCCTGGTGGAAGCCACCACGCTGGGCGTGGAACTCTTCCCCGGGCAGCACCCCCGCCAGCGCAATACCCGTTTGGGCCTGGTAGCCAAACACGCATTAACGGATCTGCTGGGCGACACGGCGGAGATCGAAAGACAGGTGGAAGCGGGGAAACTGACCCTGCGTGACCTGGACAGTCTGGCGGAGAAGGGCGCCGGGGGTATCCTTAGCCTGATCTTGGGCCGTGGCCAGGCGAAAGACATGGCCCTCGCTTTCCTGGGCTCCGACACGTACGATGAGGAGATACGACGGCGCCATTGCGGGGAGGAATTGACCCGCCTGTTGCAGGATAGGTTTGCTTTCACCCCGGAAGCGGGAGAAGCCCTGCCCCGGGTGCGGGCCGCCTTTGCCCGCCACGTTTTGACCACGGACTTTCTAGCCGGCCTCGATAGTGTTCCTGATCAATTGGCGCTGGTGGGAACCGCCCGTGAAAAGGCCGCCGCCGATGCTTGCGTGGAGGTTGCCCGGGCCTGGCGGCAGCGTTACGACCTCAGCGACGGCTACCGGACCCAGGCCGCCCTGGTGGAAAGGGATTTGAACCTGGAGGCCATCGACCTGACTTTTGAACAGTTGGTCCGGACGGATACTTTTGCTGCTTGCGAAAAAGCCCTGCAGAAGATGGCGGCGGGCCGCCTGGCGGAGCAGGGGAGTGAGGAAACGGTCAACCTGGCCCGGGAGAGAAAGACGGGATTCTGGGGCCTGCACGATCAGGCTATCCGCTCCGGCTGGGACCTGTTGGCAACGGCCGGAGAGTTCCTGTTGGCCGGGGACCGGATCGAAAAGGAGTTGGGCGGGGCCGACCTTGCGGCCCAGTCGCTTTGGCGCCGTTATACGGAGGGCGACTCCCCCTGGTGCCTTTTCGATACTCTGTACCGGCACATTGAGCGCCAGTGGGAAACCATGTCCGGCGAGGAAGCGGAGGATCTTGACTTCCTCCTGCGGCGGATCGATCAACGCTACATGGATGTCTCCTCCCGGATGGCGGACGCATTCCTGGCGCGTCTTGCCGCTGGCGGCTTCACCATGGACGGAGTGAAAAAACAAGTGGACGTCTTCGCGTACCACGTGGCTCCGGCCCTTGCGGAGGGCAAGACCGCCTATGTACTGGCCGACGCTTTCCGTTTCGAGATGGCGCGGGAGGTGGCCGACAATCTGGGCCAGGATTTTGACGTGGTGCTGCGAGCGGTCACGGGGACTGTTCCGGGAGTAACCGAGGTGGGCATGGGGGCCCTCCTGCCCAACCATGCGAGCCCCGCCCTGGTCGTGACCGGTCCAGGCAAGTTGGCCCTGCAAGTCGACGGCAACGTGTTGAAGGACAGGAAGGACCGGATCCGGTTTCTCGAAGACACCGTCGGGGCGGGGCTTTGCCACCTGGAGATGCACGAACTCCTACCCAAACCACGCAAGAACGTTCGGGAGCGTATCGACCAGGCCGGGCTTATTCTGGTCAACCTGCAAGACGTAGACCGCATGGGGGAAAATGAGGGTCCCCACCTGGTGCGGCGTTATCTCGACGACCGTGTCGCCGACCTGGCGAGGGCCTGCCGGCGGCTGGCTGCGCTTGGGGTGCAAAAAATCATCGTTTCCGCCGACCACGGTTACCTTTTCGGCGAGATTCTAACCAGTTACCGGAAAATTGATCCTCCGGGCGGTGACACCGCCGCTTTGCACCGCCGTTTCTGGCTCGGGCACGGGGGCACGGCCGACCCGTCTTTCCTGCGGTTCAAGGTGTGTGATTTCGGCCTGGAAAGCGACCTGGAGATGGCGGTACCCCGGGGCACGGCCTGCTTTAAGGTCCAGGGAGGGAACACGGCCTATTTCCACGGCGGTTTGTCGCTTCCGGAGCTGGCGGTACCGGTGCTGGTGGTGGGCCGGTCTGCTCCCAAAGCCGGCTTTTTGTCCAAGGATATCGAATGGTCCCTGATACCCGGGAGCAAGAAGATCACCACCCGGTTCTTCTCGGTCCAGATATGCGGCCGGCTGACGGGCATGAATCTGGGCCTGGACCTGCCCAGGGTACGCGTAGAGATATTGGAAAAGGGGAAGTCCCTCTCCGAACCGGTCACGGCCTCGTATGGCTTCCACGCGGCGACCAGGGAGGTGGAACTGCAACTGGATGATTCGGGCACCGTCAAACCGAACTCGGTAGCCCTGAGGCTGCGCTCGGATCCGTCCTCAAGCAAGGTCAGCGTCTGTTTGGTGGAGGCATCAACGGGGACCGAACTGAGCCGTTTGATGGTGGAGGCGGCCCTGAGCATGTGAAGTAGGCTGCCGTCCGTCTCTAGAACCAGATAGATTATTACATTTTTGGGTTGACGCGTAGGCTACCATGGGTGTATCATTATAACCGACGGGTTTTAGGATGTGGCCCATGGATAGCGTGGGACGTGCACGCTCATGGTATCCGGATCGTGCGCCATCGTCCGGTGAGGAATCATGGAGAGGAGGTGTTGACCGTGCCCAGCGGAAAACTGCTCAGGCAATTGGTGAAGGTGGGGGCGGAAGCCAACAGCCAGGAGTTTGCCCGTCTGGTCGATGCCTTGATATCCGAGGAAAGGGCGAAAAAACACCACCTGTTGGCCAACGACCTCGAAAGAATACTCTACGGCGAGCGACCCGCGGGGCCGCGGCAACTCCGGCGTTTTTCCTACGACGTTCCGGCGGATAAGGAACGGGGTTTGCCGCTGCTGGAAGTTCGGGAACCCGTACGGGATTTTCAGGATATTGTTATGTCCGATGAGAACCGTTCCATCGGCGAAGAAGTCCTCCTTGAGCAATCCCGTAGTGAGATACTGGCGTCTTACGGGTTGAAGCCAATCAGTCGCCTGCTCTTCTGTGGACCACCGGGATGTGGGAAAACTTTGGCGGCTGAGGTTATGGCTAGTGAATTGTGCTTAGAGTTGGTGATTATTAGATTTGACGCCGTCATTTCATCTTTTTTAGGAGAGACTGCGGCTAATCTGCGCAGGGTCTTTGATTTTCTGGACCATGGGCGTTTTGTGGCATTGTTCGACGAGTTTGATGCTATCGGGAAGGCCAGGGAAGATGCCGCGGATCACGGGGAACTGAAAAGGGTGGTCAACTCCTTCCTGCAAATGATGGATAGCTATCGCGGGAAAAGCCTTCTTGTTGCGGCCACTAATCATGAGCGTCTACTGGATAAGGCGTTGTGGCGACGTTTTGACGAAGTAATGATGTTTGATAAGCCGAATTTGGAACAGATTCGCAGCTTGTTAATGGTTAAGCTCCGTGGGGTTCGCCACGAATTACCAGAAGACGATATTTCTTTTCTTAACTCCTTCAAGGGCTTCAGCCACGCAGACATCGAACGCATAATCATTAAAGCCGTTAAAATGATGGTCTTAAAAGGCAGGGAATTTTTAACTATGGATATCCTCGATGATGCCCGTAAACGCGAAGAGAGCAGGCTGCACATGACGGCGCGGATGTGACTTCCCAAGCCTGCGGAGGTGAACAGACCGTGGCTCAGTATGACCACCTGCCTTTACCGAGGCTGGAACCGGAAAACCCGCGTCGAACCGGAGGCGGGTTCCCTCCCGTAGTTCCTCCTTCTGACCCGAAGGGCTTTGCCGCAGACATTTCGGGGCAACTTGCGCACGCAGTTGAGCGGGCACAAGCTGAAGTTCCCGGTTTTGATCCCCGGCTGTTGTTAAAGATTCGTGCTACGGGCCTAAATCCTGGCGATATCGAAACTATTGAGGGATTGTCGGTCGTGAGCCAGGAAGGCAAGAATCTTGTCCTATTGTTTGCCGCGGCAGAAGGGCTCAACGAATTCAAGCATAGGTTGAATCAAATTGCCCACGGTGAGGTTCCTACCCGTAAGGACATCATGTATGCCGTGAAAGGGTGGGATAATTGGAATAAAGAGGACAGAGCAGGTCCGGCGATCTTGCGACATGGCCTTCCTGACCCCGAGCCGTTTCGGGTGGACGTGGAACTCTGGCCGCTGGAAAGACGTGACGAACGGGAACGTATGCTGGCGGCCTTTGATGGTATGTGCCGTGAAAAGGGCTTGCGGCAACTGGACCGGCTCGTACAAGAGACGATCATCATGTATCGGCTTGAGGTATCGCGTATCGGGTTGGATTTTCTACTCAGTTACCGTGACGTCAGAATGATTGATCTGCCGCCCCTGTATCAACTCGAAGTGGGTTTAGCCCATAGGTCGCTACGGGATCTGCCGCAGATACCCCTACTTGAGGGAAGCGCGCCAGGAATCGCGGTGCTTGACAGCGGCTTGAACACCAACCACCCGCTCCTGGGTCCGGCCGTGGGCGACGCCCAAAGCTTCCTGGCCGGGCTTGGGCCGGAGGATGAAAACGGCCATGGAACCATGGTGGCAGGATTGGCGCTGTACGGGGATGTGGAAGAGCATCTCCGGGCAGGGCGTTTTACGCCCGGGTTGCGTCTCTTCAGTGGGCGTATAACCGATGCCTCGAACTATTCGCCTGGCTTTTTGGAAAACCATGTGATCGATGCCGTGGATTATTTCTCCACGCACTATGGTTGTCGGGTTTTCAACCTGTCCATCGGAGATGTAAACAAACCATATAAGGGCGGGCACGTCCGCGGGTTGGCGGCGGTCTTGGATGTTTTGGCCAGGCGGTACAACGTGCTGTTTGTTGTATCAGCGGGAAACTTTTGGGGCGCCGACGGATGTCCCGGCGATTGGCGGGCGGACTATCCCCACTACTTGCTCACTGGCGAAGCAAGAATCATTGACCCTGCTCCTGCCCTTAATGTACTGACAGTGGGTAGTCTGGCTAAATTCGAACGGCCGCGTCTGGGTCAAAGGTTTCCCGACGATGTCAACTATCAGCCTGTGGCCAGAAATGATCAGCCCTCACCTTTCACCCGCTGCGGTCCGGGGCCTGGCGGCGCGATCAAGCCCGAGGTGGTTGAATACGGCGGAAACTTTGCCGTCGATTTGCGGGTTCAGGGTAACCTCATGCCCAACGATTTACTGGGAGAACTCAGTACGTCCCATGACTTTGCGGGAGGCAGGCTTTTTGCGGTGGATGCCGGGACAAGTATGGCCGCTCCGAAAATAGCCCATCTTGCCGGAAGACTGCTTAAGAGTTATCCACACGCCGGGGCCAACCTCTTACGCGCCCTCATAGTTGCCCATGCCAACATTACGGATGCAACCAGCGAACTCTTTCAGGATAAAGCAAAAGCAATCCAGACAGTGGGTTACGGTAGACCGGACTGGGATACGGCAATTCATTCGCTGGATTTCCTGGTGACCCTGTATTGTGAGGAAAAGATCAGAGGTGAGACTCATCATTTTTACGAGATACCGCTTCCAGAGGACTTTTTCGGAGGACGGCCAAGACGGAAGCGGTTCATCACGGTTGCCCTGGCACACATGCCCGTAGTCCGGAGAACCAGGATCGAATACAAGGGCAGTACGATTAGTTTTCGTGTCGTTAAAGCACCTAAAGTGGAAACTATCCTGCCAATCTTTCGCCATACGTCCAAAGAAGAAAGAGAGGATCTATTGCCCGAACTGTCAAATTTCAGACCGACACCGACCATTAGAAATAAGGGTACCGTCCAGGCGGCCACCTGCCAGATAGGGCAAGTAGACAGGAGGTGGGGAGACAACCGGCTGTTCGTTGTGGTCACCCGGCTCGTTGAACCTTGGGCTAAAACGATCTTCGAAGAAGAAGATTACGCTTTGGTGCTGGTGCTCGGGGACGAATCGGAACAGGTCAGGTATTACAGCCAGATAAGGCAACTGCTGCGGCCGCGTGTCCGACTGTGAGCTTGCTACATGAAAGGGCGATTTTTGAGTTGGCCCCATGGTAAGTGGGGTCCGGGATCTTAATAGAGGAAGGTCTTGTCTATGTCCCAACTGGACAGGAAGGTAAACGACGTATTCGGCGGCAAGGTTGTCCGCAAGAACCTCGTGCGCCAGGTGAAAGTGGGAGCCAACGTACCAGTTTACGTGCTCGAATACCTCCTGGGCAAATACTGTGCATCCGAAGATGGAATCGTCATCCAGGCCGGCCTAGTGCTGGTGAACTCGGTGCTGGCGGAGAACTTCGTACGTCCGGACGAGGCGAACAAGGCCCAATTCCGCTTGAAGGACCAGGGGCGGGCCAGCTTCATCGACAAGGTCCGGGTTCGGGTACTGGAAGACAAGGATTGGGCGGAGTTGGCCAATTTCGGCCACCGGTACGTCAACGTACCCGACTATCTCATCCGGCAGTACCCCCGCATCCTGGAGGGAGGCATATGGGCCCAGGTGGAGTTGGAGTACCGGCCGGAGGAAGAGGGAGAAAGGTCGTTTTACATTACGGACATCCGTCCCATCCAGTTGGCCAGTTTCGAGTTCAGGGAGTATGTTAACAGCCGGCCTTCCTTTACGACCGACGAATGGATCGACCTGCTGGTTCGTTCCGTGGGCCTTGAACCTTCGTTCTTTAGCCGGCGCCTGAAGCTGTTTGTCCTGAGCCGGTTGATTCCCATGGTGGAACGAAATTACAATTTCGTTGAACTGGGACCGCGCAGCACCGGCAAATCCTTTGTATACCGCGATCTGTCCCCCTATTCCATTCTTGTATCCGGGGGCCGGACCACGGTGGCCAACCTCTTTTACAACATGGCCACAGGGAAGATGGGCCTGGTGGGACTCTGGGACGTGGTGGCCTTCGATGAGGTGGCCGGTATCAATTTCAGCGACAAGACGGCGGTGCAGATACTCAAGGATTACATGGAGGCCGGTTCCTTCAGCCGCGGCAAGGAGGAACTGGTGGCCGACGCCTCCATGGTCTTCGTGGGGAACATCAACGTCCCGGTGGAGATCCTGGTGAAGACCAAGCACCTTTTTCAACCGCTGCCGGAGCCGATGCAGGACATGGCCCTGATCGACCGGGTGCACTTTTATCTGCCCGGCTGGGAAGTACCCAAGCTGGTGCCCGAACATTTCACGGATCATTACGGGTTCGTGGTGGATTACCTGGCCGAAGCTTTTCGCGAACTGCGTAAACAGAACTTCACTGACGTGCTGGACCGCCACTTTTCTCTGGGGGCGCATCTGAATGCCCGCGACGCCAAGGCGGTCCGGAAAACCGTATCCGGCCTGGTCAAGCTTTTGCATCCCGACCGGGGGGTGACCAAGGAAGAGTTGACTGAATACGTGGAACTGGCCCTGGAAGGCCGCCGTCGAGTCAAGGAACAGCTCAAGAAGATGGGCTCGTTCGAGTTTTACCAGACCAGTTTTTCGTTCATCGACAACGATACTAGGGAAGAGCGGGTCGTCGGTGTCCCGGAGGAAGGCGGCCGCGACTTGATATCTCAGGATCCCCTGCCGCCCGGGTGTGTCTACGCGGTCACCTCGGCCGTGGGTAACACGGTGGCCCTCTACCGGCTGGAAATTACGAAGGTGGGCGGGTCGGGCAAGCTCAAAATCGCAGGGAGCCCGCCGAAAGCACTGCGGGACTCCATGACGACGGCCTTTAATTACGTTCTCTCCCGCAAGACCGAGATGGGCCTGGAGTCAGACCTGGGTCATTACGACTTTCACGTCCAGGTGGTCGGACTCATCGCGGGGCGGGAAGGGGGCGAGGTGGGCCTGGCCTTCCTGGCGGCCCTGTATTCCTTGGTCAGGGGACGTTCCGTGCTGTCGGCGTTGGCAGTGGTGGGTCAGATGACCATCCAGGGCCACGTGGTGCCGGTTGCCTCGCTGACGGAGATTCTGCAGCTTGCGATGGATAATGGGGCGAGGCGGGTACTGATCCCTGTAGAAAACAAACGCCACTTCCTCGAAGTTCCGGCAGACATTCTGGAAAAGGTGGATCCGATCTTTTACTCTGATCCGCTGGTGGCGGCGATTAAGGCACTGGGCATGAATTGAAACGGATCTGATGGGAAAAGAGGGGTGGCGAGTGAACACCTTTCTTTCTGAACTGCACATCGAGAATTTCAGAATGTTTGGAGAAAAAGAAAGGGCATTTGTCCTTCCTCTCCGTCCAGGACTGACGGCACTCGCAGGCGAGAACGATTCAGGAAAAAACCGCTGTCATCGATGCACTCCGTTTGGCTCTCGGCACGCGTGACCAGGAGTTTTTTCGCAAGCCAATCTTCAATTCCCGCCACATTGAGCCCCAAAGACTTTTCCTTATCAAATCATCCCCCCACCTTTTGGTCTCACATTATGCCAAGAGAACCAGCGTCCTTCTGTCATACTACGGGTGGGGCCGATGCCGGCCCCCAAACACGACCCTGCCGCTAACCTGCAAACCGGCCGGGGCGGTCACGGTGCCCTCGACGATATCAATGCCGGTTCTCCGGGAAGCCGGCGTGAGGCCGGGAGTTGGTCCGGCCGGATGGAACTTACCCGAGATACGATTCCAGGGGCTGATGCACATGGAAATAGGACGCCAGCACATCCCGGACCACCGGCGCCGCGGCCTCCTCGCCCGCACCGGCATGCTCCACCACCGCCGCAGCCGCCACCTGTGGATTATGGACCGGCGCAAAAGCGATGTACAGGGAATCGCTGCCACTCCCGGGTACGGTCTGAGCGGTACCGGTCTTGCCGCCGATCGGAACGGGAAAACCACGGAAAGGAATAACGGCCGTACCTCCGAAGCCGACCGGGCTGGTGTCGAGCGACATGCCTTTTCTAATGGTGGCGTAAACCGAAGCCGGCACCGGCAATTTGCCGATAACGCGGGGCACGGTTTTCTTCACCAGGCCGCCGGACGGCGTCGTGATCGTCTGGACCAGATAAGGCTGGTAGAGCGTTCCACCGTTGGCGATGGTAGCCACATAGTCAGCCAGTTGCAGGGGTGTGACCATGTCGTATCCCTGGCCGATGGACATGTTCAGGGTGTCATAACGATGCCAGGCTGTATCCCAGGCATATTGGGACTGGTAATAGTCCTTGAGGGCGGTGGTTGCCTTCAGGTAACCGGGGGCGGATTTGTTTCCGTGGTATTGCTGCAAGAGGGCTCCTTCTTTTTGCTGTATAATCTGGTTAATATAGTTACTATTCACGGTCTTGTTATAGGCCGGATCGGGCACCACGCCGGCTTGTTCGTCCGGCAGGCGGATTCCTGTCTTTTGCCCGAATCCGTACGCTTTAGCCCAATGGACGATGCGTTGCCAGCCGAGTTTTAAACCCAGCTTCCAGAAGAAAGTATCATTGGAGACCTGGATGGAGTTTATAATGTTCATCCATCCGAAACCGGGAGTGTACCAGTTGTGAAATATATGCCTGCCCAGTTTCACATAACCTGGGTCGTACAGGAGGGTGGAAGGGGTAACGACATGGTCGACCAGGGCTGCCGTAGCCAGGACCAGTTTGAACGTTGATCCGGGCGGATAGGCCAGGAGCGCCCGGTTAAGAAGCGGATGACCGGCTCCGTCGACGGCGCTCACCGGATTCTGGGTCGTCATGCCGGTAAAAACGGCCGGATTATAGGACGGGTAACTGGCCATGGCCAGAATCTTCCCGCTATGGACGCTTTCCAGCACCACCGCTCCGCCGGACACCTGGCTCCCCCTGATCGACTGCGCCTTTTGGACCACTGCGGCCAGGGCTTTTTGGGCGCTTGCCTCAATCCGGGCGGAGATGGTCAGGGTCAGGTTGTCTCCCGGCCGTGGGCTCACCTTGCCGACCTCACCGAGAACGGTTCCGCCGGCGTTGACCTCCATCTCCCTGACACCGTCCCGGCCGTGTAAATACTTTTGATAGGTATTTTCTATACCGGCCTGACCGTATTGGTCGCTGAGATGATAACCGTCGTGCGGGTTGGCAGCCAGTTCGCCGGGCGTAATGTCGCTGACATAGCCCAACACCTGCGCGGCCAGGTCCTTATAAGGATAATACCGCTCGGGGGTGACACCGATAACGACTCCCGGCAACTCGTACTTGTGTTCCTCAATCTTGTTCAGCATGGCCCGGGTTATATTCCCGGCCACCTGGATAGGCATGTAGAGTTCCCCTTCTTTCTTATACCGGGCGATAACCTGTAGGATTTGGGATTTCTTTTCCCCGATCAGTGAAGCCAGCTTTCCGATTACGACGTTCCTGTTTTTTACGTCGGGATAAAGCAAGTCAACGTTGAATTCTGGAACATTTCCTACCAGGAGATGCCCGCTGCGATCATAAATATTACCCCTGGGGGCCAGCACAGGGTCAAGACGCAGATAGTTTTGGGCGGCTAGGAGATTGTATCTACTGTATTCTATCAATTGCAGGTAGAACAGACGACTAAGCAAAACAAGGAAAGATAATATGATTATAGCCAGCAAGACACGCAACTTACGATCAATAGTAGATTCAGGTGATATTATCATGCCCGTTTTTCTCTCCATTTTGGGAATTCTGTGAGCGTAGCAACCTGTCCTGCATCCGGCAACCAGTCCCCTGTCAAACGCTACCTTGGATAGACACCTTCCATCCAGATGGCTCGATAGATATGGCAAACAATATGGTCAATAAGCTAAGCACGCCGATACCTACGCTTAGCAGCGCAGGCAGGAACATTCCTATCACCGGAATATCACCTATGGCGATACCCAATATTAAAGCTGACATTTGTATGCAAGAAACAATCACCAAGAGGGTAACCATGGAAAAGTAGTTTCTATTAACAAAAATTAAGCTTTCTTTGGTGAGGGCAGCCAAATTCCCCTTAGTGCCACTTTCGGCGACGTATTTGACCATGAGTGACATCAGGAATTCCGAGAGGTAAATCCATCCTGGAAGCATGAAAGCGATCGCCATTACCAGGCCAACCCAATTTAACGCCCTAAACAGAAGTGCCA
>JAJYZD010000264.1 GCA_021800315.1 Bacillota bacterium
CGCTACGCGAAGTGGAGCAGGGCTCCAGGGTCATCGAGCAGGTCACCGGCCGGCGGCCCCGTCTGTTCCGGCCGCCCTGGGGCATCTTCAACGCCTGCACCCTGTGGCCCCGGTACCTGCTGGGGCAGCGCGTGGTCCTGTGGTCCTTCATGAGCCAGGACTGGTGGCAGAAGCAGAGCCCCGAAGACATCGCCCGGCTGGTCCTGCGGCGCATCAGGGACGGATCCATCCTGATCTTCCACGACAGCGCCGGCCCGCTGGCCGATCCCGGCTCCCCGGCCAAAATGCTCGCCGCCCTGCCGCTCATCCTGGCGGGGCTGCAAAAGAAAGGTCTTACGGTGATAAACATGGACGAAATGGTTGATTACAATCCGCCGTCACTCTCCCTGCGATTTATCCGCAGCGTCTGGGGGATCTGGGAAAAGGCCTTTGAAAAGCTGGCCGGCGTCTCCGACCCGGGCGGACCGGACTGCCTCTACCGCCTCGCCGTACGCAAATACGGGGGAAAGCCGCGGGTGCTGGCCGACGGCACCAGGCTGGTCAGGGGCGACCTTTTGGCCGAACTGCACATGAAGAACGATCGCATCATGGCGCTGACGGCGGGAGCGCAGGCCGAGAAGTCGGCCGTCATCCTCGTGCGCGAATCACAGAACTCCCTGCCCCATCTGGCCGCGGTACTGCAGAACAACCCCCGCTTCCGGGACGTCAAGGCCCTGGTCGGCTATACCATGATGCACCGGGGCGTAAAGAGAATCGGCTTTTCCAGCTACGAACTGCCTCGCGCGATGCGCACGGCCATCGCGCTGTACGAATGGTGGCTCATGATCCTCTACCACCACGACGGATGGGCCCACGTCCGCCGCTACCGGCGTAAACTGATACCGAAGCTGGTCATCATAAGCAGGGAAAAGCTCCTGGCCGACCAGGGACTGGCCGGCCGGCGAAACGGGGAGGACACGGCAAGTGTTCAAGCAGATATGCACGGGTAAGATTCACCGGGCGACGGTTACCGAAGCCAACCTCGACTACGAGGGCAGCCTGACGGTCGACGGGACGTTGATGAAGGCCTCCGGCATGGTCCCCTACGAGATGGTCCAGGTCACCAACCTGGCCAACGGGGCCATCTGGCGCACCTACCTCATCCCCGCCCCGGCCGGGAGCGGCACCATCTGCTTAAACGGCTCCTCGGCCCACCACTTCAAGCCCGGCGACCTGGTCATCATCATATCCTACGGTTACTTCCGGCCGGAAGAACTGCCGGACTTGCGACCGCAAGTAGTGTTGGTCGACGGCGCCAACCGGATCAGGCAAGTCATCGGCGCGGAACTGCCCTTCACCACCCGGTGACGCGTTCCTCAGTGTTTGTCCGCCAGGAGGCCCAGTTTGGCCGCCACCCACCCGGTGCTCCCGGCCTGCAGGACAAAGGTGGCCAGGATGCTTATGAACACCGCCCCGCTGATCTCTCCGGCGTAGGGCACGTGCAAAGCGTTCAGAAGGCCGGCCAGGGCCGCCGGCATCACGCCGGTCTCCCGCACCCAGGACAGAAAGGCTACCTCCCGCCCCGTCCACCGTTCCCGGCGCGCGGGCAGCACACAGGCAACAACCGAGGCCGGACGGGCCACCAGCACGAGCACCGCCGTCACCGCGACCAGGGCGCCCAACCGCCCCCCCAGGGACGCCAGATCGACCTGGGCGCCGAGGAACACGAAGATCAACATGCGCAGGATCAGGGCCAGGGTGTCGGCGAAATGATGCAGGCGCAGCCGGTGGATGGCCCGGGTGGGCAGGAGCGGGCCGGCCGTGTTGCCCACGGTGACCCCCGCCGCGAAGGCCGCCATGTAACCGCTGGCCCCCACCGCTTGCGCGGCCAGATAGGCGGCCAGTACGGTGATCACGGACATGAGGGGGAAGAATTCCTCGAGCCAGCCCAGCCAGTGACGGGCCACCAGCACGGCCGCCAGAGCCCCCAGCAACACTCCGGTGACGATGCCTCCCCCGGCCAGCCAGAGGAAGTCCTTGAGCCCCGCGGCGACAACGGTCGCCCCGGCCCCGCCCGCCAGGCCGAGCAGCACGAAGGTCAGGCTGGCGCCCGTTGCGTCGTTCAGGGCGCTTTCCGCCACCACGGTCTGGGCCAGGCGCTCGCCCACCCGCACCTGGCGGAAGAGCGGGATCAACACGGCCGGATCCGTGGGCGCCAGCACGGCACCGAGCAAAAGGGCCGGAAACAGCGGTATGGCCAGGAACCTGGCCGCGGCCAGGCCGGTTATCGCCGCGCTCACCGCCACCCCGACGGTGGCCAGGAGGAGAACCGTCCGCCAGGAGGTGCGCAGGACGTTCAGGTTGAGGGACCGGCCGCCGTCGAAGAGGATGTAGGCGGACCCGAACATGAGGACCAACTGGCTGACCAGCGAGGCCCCGGCCAAATGGACCAGCCCGAAGCCGAAGGGCCCGACGGCGAGCCCCAGCAGCAGGTAAAGGACCACGTCCGGCAGGCGCAGGACCCTGGCCAGCCGTCCCGCCAGCAGCCCGCAGCCCAGGACCGTAAGCATCAGTTCGAGCAAATTGGTGGCCTGACCGGCACCGTAATCGAGCACTGCCAAAGGATTCCTCCGGCGGAAGGCATCCTTCGCCTCCCAAAATTCCATCCCGATTATATCACACCGCGGGCGCCGGGGAAAAAGGAGAACCCAGGCGCCGGGCCGGGCGGAAAAGATTTCCCGCCCGGCCCGCTTGCCCGGGCTCGCGTCGAACCGTAGACAGACAACCGGAGTGACTAATAGGCGGCCAGGAACTTATCCATGACTTCCAGGCTCTTTTCCTGGACCACCAGCGCGAAGATTTTGTCTTTCACATCCTTGGGCAGGAGTTCGATACTCTTGGTTGTGGCCGAGTCGAACTTGGCCATGGGAAACACCTTGAGGACCTTGTCCTTCTGGGCGTCGTTGCAGGGAACGTCCAGCACCTTCAAGCCGGCCAGGACCTCTTTGGCCATACCGGCCAGACCGACGTTCTGCAGCTTCTCCAGCCGTTCCTCGTTGATCCAGAGACTAATCGGATATCTTTCTTCAGGCATTTTACCTAATCCACCTCCTGATTAATAGCTCATGGCCGGCATGGTGAAGACCGGATTCCTCTTGGCGAGGTACTCGTCGGTCACGAAGGGCGAACCGAACCCGTATTTCTCGGCGGCCTCCGCGATGAGGTCGAACACTTCCGGCCGGAAAATCAGGCGCGGCGGCTTCACCCCGTCCTGAATGATGCTGCGGATCAGAGTACCGGAGAAGCTCTTCTTCTCCTTGGCATGGCCGCACAGGCCGGAGTAGGTTACCTCGGCGCACAGCGGGCAGTACCACCAGTCGAGCACCCGGATCGGCTTGATGTTGAGGGCGCCGGCGGGCAGTTGGTCGAAGATGCGGTGGGCGTCGTAGATGTCGTAATAGGTCCCCACACCGGCGTGGTCGCGGCCGAACATGTGGTGGGTGAAGCCCAGGTTGGTCCGCAGGATGGCGTGGAAAATAGCCTCCTTGGGTCCGGCGTAGCGCATATCCCAGAAAGTCAGGGAGGTGAGGTGGATGTCTTCCCGGAAGTATCCGGCGGTGCGCAGGACATCGTGGCACAGGATGATCGCTTCGTCGATGTAGTCGCCTTTGCGCTTGTCACCGATGATCGCGTTTACCACCACGCCGGTGAGGAGCTTCTCCACCGGCAGTTCACCGTTGGTCTGGAGCCACGATCCCTTGCACAGCCATTCGTGACCGGTGTGCGGCACGTTGCGGGTCTGATGGGCGACGGTCCTCTGCCAGCCTTTTTCCGCGAACTTGGCCCGCATCTGGAGGGGGGTGAGGAAAAACTTATCAAACGGAGGGGTGATAACCGGCTTGTTGACCAGCGTGATCCTGCCACCCACGAATTTCTCTTTGTAGTTGTAGGTTCGGGCCACCCCGGGATGCTTGGCCTCGTCGGTCCCGTACACGGCCTTGGCCATGGCCTGCTTGTCGTACGTGTAAACCTCGGACACTTCCATGATGGCCATGGGCTGGTCCTGGTAGGTCAGGAGAACCGAGTCTCCTTCTTTTACGCCGTACTGCCTGACTTCGTCCTCAGACATGTCGAAAACGATGGGGATGGACCATACCACGCCGTCGGCGAGGGTCATGTTCTTGCAGACCGCATCCACGTCGGCCCGCCCCATAAAACCTTCCAGCGGGGAGAAAAATCCGTAAGCCAAACCGATGATTTCACTGGCGATCTGGCTGCGTACCGGAATAGCCTTTAAACCCTTGATTTTAGCGGCCGCCTCGGCGGGCGGCAGAATCCGTTCCACAATCTCCTTGTTGCCGTGCCCAATTAAGCTCATACTTGCTCTCCTCTCTTAAGGCCGATAATTATCCAACGGGAAGACATAAGCACCCTCGCCCGGCGACCCCCGCTCCGGTAAACGCCTTCCACCGGACCCGGGCCGCTTTGCACATCACTCCCCCCGAACCATGTTCCCACGGGCACCTCACGCAGGTGAAGTTTATCACGATCCATCCGCGATCCATCCCCGGGCGGGATTTGTGAACCCGGGAACATGGCTTAACCGATGGATCTTCACCCGTCAACCGGCCAGAACAACCTCGAAAACA
>JAJYZD010000265.1 GCA_021800315.1 Bacillota bacterium
AGCAGACCCAATTCTATTCGGTCTGGCACGACTTGAAGTTGGCAGCCTTCGCTCAGTAGGCGACCCCGTTAGCCGGAGTTCGGAGAAACCGGTAGGCTGTATCCAACAGATTGCGGGAGGCGGGGTTATCCCCCGGCCGATCGGTCAACGCAAGGTGGGCTCCCTCGTGGATTCCCCGTATGGTTCGCCATATGTCCGTGCTTTGCGCCCCATCGGTTCAGAATCTTTCCATCTCCCGTCCGGGTGGGACTCCCGGAGCCAAGGTCGTCCTATCGCTAACCAACGTCTATTCACGGCCATCTGCGCCTTGCCAAAGAGTTTCCCGGCAAGCCGGATGAAGCAAAAGACAGAGAGAGCGAAAACCTGGTCAAGGGGCGGCCGGTAAACAAAACGTAACTATTGTTAGGTTTTATGAGCTTATCGTAACCAGGATGTCAGCCACCGGGGAAAAGATGTCTCCCGTTTCCGGACCGGCGGCACGCGGGAGAGCGAAGACTCCGGTGGCCCAGGCCGTCTCCCGGTGGGAAGCCGACCCGGTTTACGGCGCCGGGAAAGTCATTTCGTTTGTCCGGACACCGTATTGAACCTTGATCACCGGCCGGCCCGCTACGGGCTCCGGAAGTGGCGGGGCGGCGCCGGGCCGGCCTCCATCCCCGCCAACCCCCGTGCCCCCGGCGGCAAAGATCCCGCTGCACCTGGCCACCGCCTCACCCCCCGGGCCTTTCCCCTCCCCCGCCGGGGCAAGTCGCACCATACTGGCACCATGCGTCATGCCGATATTGAGCATGCCGCTGAGATCCTGCACATCCACCCTGTCCAGATTGAGTTCAACTTTATCGGTCCGCATGTTTTCGATGATTACCTTGTCAATACACCAGGCTTTCTCCGTCAGCAAGGCAATGATTTCCTGCTGAACCTTCTCTATCGAAACCACCCGCTGTTCGATACACCTTATTCGTTCGGCCGGACCCGCTTCCACGGACTTCTTTTTAGCGCCCTTCTTAAACCAGCCGAACAAAATCACCACCCGCCAATCCAAAGAAAGGGGGTCTTCAAATCCGGTACGTTACGGACAAACGGTGACGGGACCGGCTGGACAGGTCTTAAGGCATCGACCTTTGCGCCGGTCCCCCGACGGGCTCTCCGGAGGAAAAATTATCCGGTTTCCGAATAAGGGCCCCTATCACCCTTACGCTGAACCCCACATAGTATGTGCCACAAGAAATTATATCCGCCGGGGTGGTTCGATATGCCTGTGGGCATTGTATTCGGCGCCATTAATGTTAATTCCTATGACACCCAATCGTTTGTGACGATAGGGGAAAACTCGCAAAATTCCTACGACGCCAATTCCAAAAACGAATATGCCGATGGATTTTTCCTTGGCCTTACCACCAACTTTGCCAACATCAACGTGCTCAATGATCTCAGTATCATAAACGCGCCCATCAACGACCAGGACTTCAAACCTATCGCCGAAATCCAGGCTTAGAGGAAAACATTATGCCAGACAAAAAACCGGCCATATATTTGAATTCCCTCAGTATCGATACTCTGGACACAACCTGCGGCGTCTTTATCGGGGTAAACAGGGCCGTGGGCTGGAGTTCCCATTCGAAGAGCAATTCCGGCCTGGGAACGAGCGGTGACAACTGCCAGAACAACCTGAATATTGTGTATGACAACGATATTATTGACACGCCGATGGAAAAAAGTGACATGTTTCTTAATACGGAAGGTAGCGCCGACACCGGCTCTCTGGATATCAAGTTCGATAACATCGATGTCAACGTTCTGGATACCCAGTCGCTCATCGCGGTCGGCAACAACTCCCAATCGGCATGGGATTCGCACAGCAAAAGCAATGGAGGCCTCGGCTACCTTTACGGCACGGCCAGTGTGGCCAGTAATGTCAATACTGTTCAGGATAACGATATAATAGACACACCTATAAACGATCAGGACATTAAACCCGTCTTCATTAGAAGAGGTTGTGACTGATAGATCTACCAGGGTGTAGCAGAGGACGTGATAACCTTGCCGGACTACCCCTCGGTTGTCATAAACATAGGGAGCATCAAGGTCACCACGATTGAGAATACATCAAGTCTCAACATCGGCCGAAACTACCTCAGGGAGTTCCGGAGCGAAAACAAGACCAACCAGGGCCTCGGCACCATCCTCGGCGGCACCAATTCCTTTCCTTACAACACCAACCTGGTGGATGATCCCGATGTACTGGATATGCATTGCGGCTCCGGGTTGAAGCAACTGGGGAGAGAGATAGAAGAACTGCTACCTGCGGCGGGAAACTGCCGCAGGCAGCACATCCCCTGACCGGCCAATGAGCGCTTACTGGGGGTAAAGAGGGCATGACGATTGACAAGGGTCTGATCGAAAACCTGATGGAACTGCAAAAGCTTGCAGCCGGCCTTGACGGCAAAAACTGGACCCAGGACCTCAGGGGACTGGTAGAAATGTGGCAGGGCATGCAGGGCAACGTTCCCCAGTCATGGCCATCGGCCCTCTGGAACCAGACGACCCTCCCGCCCGAGATCCACAAACCGCACATCAGCATTATGGAGTCAGACAAGGATGTTACGGTCACAGCCAGCCTGCCCGGGATTAAGGACAGTACCGACTTGGCCGTCCGGGTCAAGAACGACATCCTCCAGATCATCGGCCGGAGCAGCGCTTTGTCGCAACCCCCCGACCTGCCGGCGGATATTCAGGCCTTCTGCCGGACCCTGAACCTGCCCGCCGAAGTTCAGTCGAAAGGCGCGCAGGCCACCTACCAAAAAGGTACCATCGTCATCCGGCTCGTGAAAAAAAACGAGCCCTACGACCAGATCGAGGTCAAGTTCCTCTAACGCCCGGTAGACCCGAAGCCGCCTTCGCCCCGGCCGGAAGGCGGCAGATCTTCGGTTAACACCATCCGCGCTCTCTCCACCGGTACGAAAACCACCTGGGCTATGCGGTCGCCGGGTTCGATGGTATACGGGTCACCGGCCAGGTTGATCATGGCACAGATGACTTCACCCCGGTAGTCGCTGTCCACCACGCCCACCCCGTTGGCCAGGGCCAGCCCGTGCCTGGCCGCGAGGCCGCTACGCGCGAAAACAAGGGCGACCAAACGGGATGGCAGGGCCATGGCCAGGCCCGTGGGAACCATGGCCCGGGCCCCGGGAGCCACGGTGAGCGGCTCTTCCAGGCAGGCCGCCAAGTCCAGTCCGGCCGCCCCTCCGCTCCCATAGCGGGGCGGGACCGCTCCGGAACGGACCATCTTGATCTGAATTTCCGCCTGCGACTTCACGGTTTCCCCCCGGTCAAGGCGCCAGGCGGCCCAGAACGGTCCGCCACTCTCCCTGGTCCTGCCATGGTCCGATGGATGCCAGGGCGAACCGTTCCGGCCGGAACAAATCCAGTGCCAACCGGACGATATCGTCCCGGGTCACGGCGGCCACCCGTTCCACCAGTTCCTCGGGCGATTGCACGGTGCCGAGGTAGAGCTGCGACTTGCCCAGGCGACTCATGCGGGTATTGACGTTTTCCAGGCTCAGGTAGAGGTTGCCCTTCAACTGGTCCCTGGCCCGGACCAGTTCCTCCTCCGCCACGGCGCCCTTTTGGATCTCACCTATCTCCTGCATGACCAGTTCCATGGCCTGGCCGACATTGTCCTTGCCCAGGCCGGCATAGATGCCGAATACACCGGTGTCGTGGTAAGAACTGTGATAGGAGTAAACCGAATAGACCAGTCCCCTTTTCTCCCTGATCTCCTGGAAGAGACGGGAACTGATGCCGCCGCCGAGGATGGTGTTTATCACCTGCACCGCATAGATACGCTCGTCGCTCAGGGCGTAGCCGGGTACGCCCACGCACAGGTGGACCTGCTCAGTGTCCTTGGCCCGGCACATGATTCCGTTTTGAGCCGCCGGCGGTCCCATCCGGCGCTCCCGGGCCCGTCCTTCCCCGGCAAAGCGGGCCTTTATCTTTTCCACGGCCACCTGGTGGTCCACGTTGCCCGCCACGGCCACCACCATGCCGCCCGGACGGTAGTGCAGCCCATGGAAATTCGCCAGATCGTCGCGGGAGAGATTCTGGACCGTATCGACCGACCCGATGATGGGCTGACCAAGATGATGCCCCTCCCACAAGGTGGCGGTAAAAAGGTCGTGCACCAGTTCGTCGGGTGTGTCTTCGTACATCTTTATCTCTTCCAGGATCACGTTGCGTTCCCGGTCCACGTCGGGTCCTTCCAGACGGGAGTTGAACAGCATGTCGCCCAGGAGGTCCAGTGCCAGGTCAAAGTGCTCGTCCAGCACCCGGGCGAAATAGCAGGTATATTCCTTGGTGGTGAAAGCGTTCAACTGGCCCCCCACGGCATCCAGGGCTTCGGCTATGTCCTTGGCGGTCCGCTTCAGGGTTCCCTTGAACATCATGTGCTCGATAAAGTGGGAAATTCCCCTCTCGTCGTCCTCTTCATAGCGGGAGCCGACGTCCACCCAGACCCCCAGGGCCACGGACCGGAGATGCCTTATCTCTTCGGCCAGAATGGTCAACCCGTTCGGCATCTCGACTTTATGATGCATTTAACTCCCCCGTCCGCCCAAATTCAAAACCCGCCCG
>JAJYZD010000266.1 GCA_021800315.1 Bacillota bacterium
GGGCAGAACGTGATTTGTTACCTCCTCACGCACCGGATATGCTAGTCACCCGAATCGACCAATTGGTGACAGGAGACTTTCACTCCCAGGTTACTCAGCCTTGACGGCTGCTCCGCCTTGCCTTCAACTACCTCGGTCTCAATCTCTCCGGTCGGGTGCAGGTCGGTGTCGTCGCCGTCACCTGCCTGATCCTTCTGGCGGCCGTCCTGGCCGCGCTGCCCAGAGTCGGACCGGCGTCTTTCGTGCCTTTCGCCCCCCACGGCTGGGGAAGCGTGGGCGTCGCCATGACCCTGCTGTTCTGGGCCTTCGTCGGCTGGGAGATGATTGTCCACCTGGCCGAGGAGTTTAAGGATCCACGGCGGGATATTCCCTTGAGCCTCAGATTCTCCCTGGGCATCATCATCGTGATGTACCTGGCCCTGGCCGTGGCTACGGTGGGCACCGGCTCCTACGGGGAAGGATCAAACATCACGGCCCTGGCCGTCATGGTGGGGCGGGGGGTGGGTCCCTGGGCGGGCGCGATTACCGACCTGCTCGGATTCTTGGTCTGCTACGGTACGATCCATACCTATCTGGCCGGTTTTTCCCGCCTGATCTACGCCCAGGCACGCGGGGGCCACTTTCCTTCCTTTTTCGCCCACCTGCACCCGCGCTTGCAAACGCCCCACCGGGCCCTGCTGGCGCTGGGGCCGGTCTTCCTGCTCGTCCTGGCGCTCAACTACCGTTGGCGGTTCGACCTGGGCGCCCTGATCAAGTGGCCCAGCGCCGTCTTCATTGCCCTGTACATCATCGGCATGGCTGCAGGGGTCAAACTGATGACCGGAAAGAGCCGTTACTACGCCATCGTCTCCCTGGCGGCCTGTATAGCGGTTTACGGTTTCCTCGGCTGGGTGGGACTCTACCCGGTGGTCTTGGCAGGGGTGGGCTGGTTGGGCGCGAGAAGAGGAGCCCAAAGGCGGCGTAGGGAGAGTGACGAATTGAGAGAGCTTGTCCCGTAAGAGGGGGCGAGTCCATTCGGGTGACTATCATAGCCGGTGTGTGTGACGGCAGCAAATCTCTGCCCGGATGAGTTCGAGGCGAAGGAGAAGCGCGTTCTGATGAAAAAAATCTTCTTCGCCCTGCTCTGCCTGATCTGGGGATCGACCTGGCCTGTTTTCCCCCTTTTATCTTCGCCGTCATCCGATTCGCGCTGGCCACGCTGGTGGTATACGTCGTGGCAGTTCTCCGGCACGAGTCCATCAGTTGGCGATGGAACGACCTGCGTGGCGCCGTCTGGTTCGGCGTTTTCAACGGTATGGACTACGCCCTTATTTTCTGGGCGGAGCAGTACATTCCCTCCGGCCTGACAGCTATCATCAATGCCGCGCTGCCCTTTTTCAGCATTGTGTTCGCCTGTCTCCTGGCCGGCGAGAAGTTTACGGCCAGCAAGGCGGCCGGACTGGCCGTGATCCTGGCCGGCGTCTGGATTGTCAACAGACCGCCGTTGTTTCTGCGGGCGGGGAAGGGGTGCCCGGTGGAAGAAAGGCTATAAGGTCACGACGGATTGGTACAGGGGACGGCACTTGGCAGACTGGGCCGGGCGGGCCAGGGGAGCCTGCCCTGCCCGGCCCAGGGGGGGGTGAAGTACATATTCGAGAACGGTGGTTTCAATTGATTACATTGTTATCATTGCACGGCCACCAAAAATGTCTGATAGTTCCTCCATATAACTTACCTGGTGTTTCCGTAATTTGCTTCGGAGCGTCCAAAGCTGCAAGTACCCTGATGGACAGTCTCATTATTCACTTTGCCATTTGGAGACGATATGGTTATCTGCTCTGCTTGCCCACTGTTTTGAAAATTCAATCAGTTTATCGGGGTCTTTATTCGGTAATACTTTCTTTGGTTCTCTCCGGTATTCTTTTGCGAGTTTTGCCATGATATCGGCCTGCAATAAATATGTGTTCAGTAATCATATTTTCTGTATTTTTAACATTTTAGAGAAGAGTCCTGCTTTTTTGAAGGACTCTTCTGCTTCTGATTTCGACCGAACGGATGAGCCAGAAGCTTCCGCAGAGCCGGCAGGGACCGGTTGTTCGAAGTTTTTGGTTCAGGGAAAAACCCCAAGATCAGAAGTCGTTGCTTGTTGGCCGGGCAGGAGGTATAATATGGCCAGTGGCGGAAAGAGGCACAGCACCGATAGATATTTCACCCGTTGACCGGGACGGGGCAGGGGGCCGTGTTCGTGTTCGGCGTCGAAGTACAGGGAATCCCCCTGGAACAGTTCGTATTTCTCCCCCGCATAGCGGTATTCCATTTCCCCCTCCAGGACGAGGATGAGTTCCCGGCCGGGATGGCTGTAGAAGCGGGGCCGATAGCCGTCCGGATCCCCTATGGTCACCAGCAGGGGCTCCATCTTAGGACGATTGAAACCGCCTACCAGGGCTTCCATCACGGGTCCTCCGTCCGCCTGGTCGTACCGGACGCCGCGTCCGGAGCGTACCAGTTGCACGGCGCGGTCGTCGGCGGGAGAAAAGAAATCGGCCAGGGAAACATCCATGGCGCGCGCCACTTTAACCAGGGTGGCGATGGGCGGCGAGACGCGGTTGTTTTCGATCTATGCTTCATGATGGCCTCAGGAATCTCAGTAGGGGGTACGAAATACCCCGGCGGACATTTTCAGCAGGACCAATAGACCCAGGTGGGCCATATCGAAGCGAGTGTTCTGTTCCGCCCATACCCGTTCTTCTGGAGTAGGAGTATATATTTCGCTTAACTCTTTTTGTGAATAGCTACTTTTCAATCTGGGATAAGCCGTTTTTCGCTGCATACCCAGCGCGGCCAGTCCCGCATTCAGGTCGGGCAGCCCCTGGACATGATTGTACAGCGATGGGGTTTTCATCCCCAGGCGTTCGGCCAGTTGATTTAACGTCAGGCGATCGAGCGTGACCTCTTCGGCCAGCAGTACAGCGGTGTTCACAATGAGGGTTCGATCGAGTCGATGGGACGATATCGTAGATTTATTCTTTCGAGCGGTGCGCTATCCCCGTCTGTCTCGACGGCTCACAGCATACACATTGTGCGCGGGACGTCGTGGTTAATATTGGCGGAGAAATCGTTCCACGGCATCATTGCGCTGTAGAGGCTGACCGTGGGCTGGGCACAGCCAGTCAAATTGCAGGGTTTTTAATAGCGCCAGCGACTCGAGGACTGCCTGCGAATTCCACGTCAAGTAAGAGGGAAAGAGTCGCAATGTCCCGTGTCTAATGGCAAAGAGGTCCCCGATGAACAAGACCCGGTGATAGAGAAAGATGACGTGTCCCGGAGTATGGCCTGGAGCCGGAATGACCTGGATATCCCCAAACTGTTGGTCCCCCGAATAACTGCCGCTGATACGCGGTGGTTCCGCTCGGACAATGCCTTGAATGATCCGTTTGATGCCCGTCCGGGGTTGTTCCCCGATGATGTAAGGGATGTCCTCGCGCGAGGCCCACACGGAAGCACCCGTCTGCTCTTGCAGCCGGCGAGCGTTTCCGATGTGATCCACATCGTGGTGGGTCAGCAAGATGTGGGCAATCGAATCGACACCCAAAGACCGCAACTCGGCCCAAATGGCGTCGAATTGTCCCGGGTTCCCGGTATCGATTAACACGTTTTTGTCTGCTTGGACCAAGAATACATGACTCCCTGCACTGCTCTGCAACATGGTGACGCCCTCCGTGACGGTCATGCCTCGTGCTCCTTTGTTCCCTTATTTGAAGGCCAGGGCCATCCCTGTGCCGATCATCAACACCATGAATACCGGTCTCAAGACTTTTTGCCGCCCGGCGGGCGGGAGCCGTTGGAGCACGACGGGCCCGAGGAATGCCCCGAGCAGGGTTCCAGGAAGAAATAAGCCCACCAGGGATAAATTAACGCCTCACTGCGTTCGGCGACTTTAATCAACGGATTTCAATGTCCCACCACAGTTACCGCATTCTAGCTCAGGCATCGACAACGTCCCGCACCTTTTCATAGCGTGGGTAACGTTTCACAAAGCCATTGAAGTGGTCACGAAAAATTTGTTTAAAGGTTTGCTTAGTGGTTCTTTCGTGCTTCATACCGTGCTTATTCGACTCTCGCCGGAAGGTTCCTCCTTATAGTAATTGTAATGTAATGACATAAGTGGGAGGAAGAAAAAAGAAAATTAGTTTTTTGGTCCAGGGAAAAACCCCAAGATCAGAAGTCGTTGCTTGTTGGCCGGGCAGGAGGTATAATATGGCCAGTGGCGGAAAGGGGGCGTCAGGGGTGGGCGAGGTCATTAACTGGGAAGAGAAGTACGTCAGCTATGTCGAGGGCGACCTGCGGCGGGACATCCAGGAACTTAAAAACGGTCAGGAACGACTGGATGCCAAGATCGAGGCCAGGGTCCAGGAATTAAAGGACGGACAAAAATCCCTGGACGCCAAAATTGAGAGTGGGCTCAAGTCTCTGGACGGCAAAATTGAGAGTGGGCTCAAGTCTCTGGACGGCAAAATTGAGAGTGGGCTCAAGTCTCTGGACGGCAAAATTGAGAGTGGGCTCAAGTCTCTGGACGGCAAAATTGAGAGTGGGCTCAAGTCTCTGGACGGCAAAATTGAGAGTGGGCTCAAGTCTCTG
>JAJYZD010000267.1 GCA_021800315.1 Bacillota bacterium
CTTTTGACCGGCCGTCAAGTCGAAATCAATCATCGCTTTTCCTCCGGCGCCAAAGTAAGAAATCAATGAAATTGACAACAAGTTCCTTTTCTTCGGCAGTCAGGCAACGGGTCAGGGCGGAAATGTCATCCGGCGTCCCGGAACCGGCTCCGGCTGGAGCGGTTTCAACACCGTTTCCCGCCAGCAGGAAATACTGAAGCGGCCTCCCCAGTTCACGGCTGATGGCTTCCAACTGGGCCAGATAGAGGCGGCGTTTGCCCAGTTCATAGTTCGATAGGGTCGCCTGGCTCAGGCCCAGGCGCGCCGCCAGTTCCTCCTGGTTGAGCCCGGCTTCTTCGCGGGCCTTTTGTATCTTACGCCCTATGTCCTTGTAACCCATGTAATCCTCTTTCCCGTCTTCGTGGAGAGCCCGCCGTTTGTTGAACCTGCTCACGGTCGGCGCCGGTTAAAAGCGTGTAACGCCCGGCCGGGAATGCCGCTATTACCTCCTGAAAAAAGGCCGGAATCGCTGCATGTCATAATGTAAGTCGTCAAGCGATGGAGCGTACTCTAACTTTCTTCTCTTAAGGTGTAACCGACACCACGCACCGTCTGCACCAGCTTTGTGGGAAATGGTTCATCAATTTTGGACCGAAGATACCGGATATATACATCTACTATATTAGTATCACCGTAATAGTTGTAACCCCATACGTGATCCAGAATAGCGTTCCGTCCCAACACGATTCCGGTATTTTCAGCAAGATACGCTAATAGATCGAATTCGCGCTTGCTGAGGGAAATGTTGTGGCCGTCCCGCACCACCTGGCGCGTGTCGTAGTCAATGGTGATTCCCAGGACGAAGAGTTTCCGGTTGCTCCTCATTACGACCGGAGCCCGCCGCAGGCGTGCCCGGACCCGGGCCAAAAGTTCGTCGGTGGCAAAAGGTTTGGTCAGGTAATCGTCGGCGCCCGCATCCAGACCTTTTACTTTGTCCGGAGTATCACCGCGGGCCGTAAGCATGATCACCGGGACATCCCAGAACTCCCTGATGCGGCGGCAGACTTCGAATCCATCAAGACCGGGCAGCATGATGTCCAGTAAAACCAGATCCCATTTCCCTTCCGCCATCCGGGCGACGGCGTCGAAGCCGTTGGCCGCCGTTCCCACCTTGTACCCCTGGTGATCCAGCTCCAGTTGAAGAAAACGGGCCAGACTGCTCTCATCCTCAACCACCAGTATTGATGGCTTGTTTTGCTCGTCTTCCATGTCAGTTCACCCCTTATCATTATAGCGCATGGAGACGGAAAATGGCACGTTTTAATATAATTCTAATGTACGTCCAATCTCTTCTTAATCTTTTCCGGTTAATCTACTAAAAATGCCGACGGCGGCGGTACGGACGGACACACAGGCGGAGCTGTTCCTCCCGGGGATCTATGGAAAGTGATCGGGCCCACCTGTGCCGCCCCGCGTCATCCCTTTTGCGTCCCGTTTAGCCGCCAAACCACGATCGGCGACATGGCTGCGCCGCATGACATCCATCCCGGCCCAACAGCCGGCGCGGCCTGGACACGCTGATCCGGGGGGCGGCCGCCGTTGTTGCGGTCGGCAACTTTTTGCCCTGGTGACGCTGGAACTCCGGCATCAAACCTTCGTCAATCGCCGGCCGGAGGTTCCGGACCTTGCCGGGGGGTTGCGTGGCGCTTGATGGATCCGGTAATTGCAATCCGTGAGGGGATGAACATGTATCTATGAGCGACACGGCGGTATTTGATGTTCTTGACGGCCTGTACCTCACTGTTCTTGATCAGGTAAGAAGGGAAGACCGCTGGCTGTTGTGGCAGACGATCTTAACCAAGGAACAGCGCCGGAACCTGGTGGAAGCGATTCCCGTTTCCGCTCATGACAGGGTACTGGATGCGGGCTGTGGTTTTGGCGCTCTCTCCTTTGATATTGCGATCATGAAAAACGCCCGGGTTGTCGGCGTGGACATCAGTGACTCCAGCCTGGAATTGGCATCCCGGATCAATGAAGAGTTGGCCAGGATTTTGCCAGTCAGTCCGGTGGAATTTATTTCAGGCGATATATATAACATGTCTTTGCCGGCTGATTCGTTTGATTTTGTCATTGCAAGATTTCTCTTTCAACACCTGGATGCTCCCGGGAAGGCATTGGCTGAAATGATAAGAACCGTCAAGCCAGGCGGATATGTCTGTCTGATAGACATAGATGACCAGCTGGAAATTCAATATCCCGATCTGGAGGAGGATGTTGAAGGCTTGTATAGGAGTTTCCGTCTGTTACAAAAACTGGAAAACGGCGACCGCATGGTTGGTCGTAAGTTAACTAATTATCTTTACAACGCTGGGTGCGAGATTGTTGTGACCATCCTGAGACCGGAAACCGAATGCCGCTATCTTGCCTATGATGATCCTGCTATCCAGTTTGAAATGGAACGATTAGGTTCGGCAAGAAGCCAATTAATTACCAGGGGGATGATTACTGGGGATAAATTTGACGAGATAATGGAGAAGATCCGGCGTAGTTATCCACGAATGGAGTGGCGAACAAATTCTGAAGTGGTAGCTTTGGGTCGAAAGAAAACTGGAATGTAACCGGTGATCAAACATATTGAAGCGCGTAAAATAAGCACAATCGCGGTGTCTTAATCGCATTATCCCCCTTGAAGCCCTGGAAGTATTCCCGGCCGTCGCGTCCCCGCCCTGTTGCTCGTTCCGGCTGCTCCAGGGACCGGTTCCGGGCCGGAAATCCGGTTGTCTTCCAGGTTGCGGAAAGTGCCCGGAGATAAAGTGACGCCGCTGAAAAACAGGGGGAATATCCGTCCAGCCTGGTAAATTTTTCCCGCTGAATGGGAAGAGCAGCTATCCTCTTCGGAATTCCTGAAGTAAAATAAAGGGTGGGGACGGTATTAGCCAACGGAGAGGACATTGGTAGAATGACGGAATGGGAACATTGGAAAAAAGGGGCTGTACGGGGGCACCCGGGCGGCCGGACCGCCGCGCACCCGGGGGAGGCGGCCCGGCGGGCGGCAGCGCTCTTTCCTCTGCCCAGGATGGCTGGACCAGGCTTCCGCCGGGCGCTACGAGGGCTTCCGGTCAATTACTCCCTGGTTGATCCGGTTACGGGCCCCGGGTTACCTTTATCGCCGCCCCGGGTCGGGTCATGAGGGTGGCCATCGTAATCCCGCCCGGGCTTCCCGTTACCGCGGGCAATCATGTGTCGGCCCGCCGCCTGGCCGCCTGGTTGGGCCGGCTGGGGGCGGAAGCGCGGGTACTGGAAGCCGATCCCATGCTGGCGGCGGCCCGGGGGTGCGGGGTAATCCATGCCTTTCACGCCCTGCAGGCGGGCGAAGCGGCCCGGATCATGGCCCGCCGTACCGGCCTACCCCTGGTTGTGACCCTGACCGGCACCGACCTCAGCCAGGGTGATACGGCGGCCCTGCGGGAAGTGGCCGGCGGGGCCACGGTCATGATCGCCTACCACGCGGAGGCGAAGGACACCTTGCTCCGGCGGCTGCCGGGTCTGACTACGCCGGTGCAGGTGATAGCGCCGGGGGTGGAAACGCCGGCGCCGGGCCCGCGACGGCGGGCGCTGTGGGGATGGGCCCGGGGGGAGATCGTCTTCCTGCTGCCTTCGGGCATTCGCCGCGTCAAGGACCCCGGCTTTGCCGTGGGGTCGCTGGCGGTGTTGCGGGCCAGGGGCCTCCCCGTGCGCCTGGCGGTGGCCGGAGCGGTGCGCGAGGCCGCCGCCGGTACGGCCCTGGAAGAGGCGATGACCGGTCTGCCCTGGGCCTCCTACCTGGGCGAGGTGCCCCACGAGGGGGTGGGCGAACTTTACCGGGCGGCGGATGTGATCATCAACACCTCCCGCTCGGAGGGGCTGTCCAACGCCGTGTTGGAAGCCATGGCCGCCGGCCGGCCGGTGCTGGCGTCCGACATCGCCGGCAACCGCGCCGCCATCCGCCATTCGGAGGACGGGATACTGTACCGGGACCGGGCGGATTTCCTCCGCTGGGCCGAACTTCTGGCCACCTCGCCCCGGCTGCGGGCGCGATTGGGAGGATCCGCGCGCCGCACGGCGGCGCTCCGCTTCTCGCCGGTGGCCGAGGCCCAGGCCCATATCCGTCTTTACCGCATGGCCGCCGGTGCCGGGTAACCGGCGGCTCAGTTTGGATGCCCGGATGGGGACCAGCGGCGGGACCGGGTGGTTGCGCCCGGGGGAGCTATGGTAGGCGCGGGCCCGCTGGGGAAAGGACGGATTTTGTGGCACAACCCTTGGAGGTTTTGCTCCGTTTCGATACGGAAGATCCTTTTACCCCGGAGAGCGACCGGGCCCTGGAACGGATCCTCGGCGTGCTGGCCGAGTTCGGCCTGCAGGCCACGTTCCCGTTGACGGGTAGCAAGCTGCGCGCCCTGCGCCGGCGAGGCCGGGAAGACCTGATCCGGGCGCTTGCGGCGCACGACGTGGGCTACCATTCCGATACCCACAGCGTTCACCCAACCCTGGCCGAGGAACTGCGGGATTTGGGCTGGGAACAGGGGGTCGAGGTATTCGGGGCCCGCGAGGAACCGGGTGCGTCCCTGGTGGGCGGGACCTTCGAC
>JAJYZD010000268.1 GCA_021800315.1 Bacillota bacterium
CGTCAGGAAGACGGGCTACTTCGACATCAGGGACGGTACCGGGAAACGACTGTGCCAGGGCATTTCCGCGCGATACTGCCGTCTCCTGCAGAGAGCTAATGGCTGGCAGTACGAGCGGGAACAATTGCCGGCTGGCGCCGGTGTCGCGATTCCTCCCCATGTCTAAAGCCAGGGGCATCTGCGCGGCAGTTTCGGTGAAAAACGCCACCGGGCCGCCGGTATCCGGACGAAACAGAGGGGGTACGACAGTGGGTGGGGACGTTTCCTTCAAAGACTACGCCATTGTAGCCTGCGGCACCATGATCCCGGAGCTCGACTACCTCAAGCAGACCGGGTTCCTCGACGCGGTCAGGATTTTGTACACCACGCCCGGCCTGCACCAGGAGCCCCGGGAACTGGAAAGGCAGTTGATCAAACAGGTCAACGCGGCCAAACAGCACGCCGGGAAGATCATCATCGTGTACGGCAGTACCTATTGCTACATTAACATCGACAACCCGACCCGGACCATCGATACGGTGGTCGACGAATTGCGCGAGGAAGGCTATTTCATCTCCCGAACCCAGATGCACAACTGTATCGATATGGTGGCCGCGGAAGAGGAAAGGGAGCAAATAGCCGGGGGAGAAAAGATCTGGTTCGCCACCCCCGGCTGGATCAAGTTCCACGACCTGGAGTTCAAGGGTTGGGACCGGGCCACGGCCAACGAGAACTTCCCCCGGCACACCGGGGGCGGCGTCGTTCTGGACGCCGTGGGCTTTTGTGAGCGCTACCGGGAAGAAAACACGGAGGACCTGCTTACGTTCTCCGACTGGGCGGGCATACCCATAATGGGGCGCGACGTGTCCCCGGACCGGGTCAAGGCGGTGCTCATCGCCGCCATGGATCCGGCCGACCGCCCCGAAACCTGACCGGCCAAACCGGCGGCATGCCGCGGGCGTCTTTTCGTTTTCACCGGACTGGCAAAGAAAACCTGGTTTGTGGTAGACTACGAAGGAGAGGACAAGGGGCGTCGGTTTCGACAGAAGGAGCGGATAAGAATGAGGGACCAGGCACCGGAAAACATGCCATACTTTTTCAATCCCGGGTCGATCGCCATCCTCGGCGCCTCGATCAATCCGGAGAAGCCCGGCGGCCGGCCGCTGACGGCCCTCCGGGAAAGGGGCTACGCCGGCCGCGTCTATCCCGTCAATCCGCGTCACGGCGAGATAGCCGGTCTCAAATGCTATCCCTCCATATTGGAAATCCCGTCGGCGGTGGATATGGCCATTATCGCCGTCCCGTCGGCGTTTGTGCCGCAAGCCATGCGTCAATGCGGTGAAAAGGGAGTGAAAGCGGTCGTCGTGTTCTCTTCCGGCTTCGCCGAGATGGGATCCCAAGGAGCGGCCCTGCAGGAACAGGTAACCCGAATTGCCCGGCAAAAAGGGGTCAGGATCCTGGGGCCCAACTGCCTGGGACTGATCAACCTGAAGAATGGGGTGATGGCCTCTTTCGCCGGCATTGTGGACGCCGAGCCGGTGACGCCCAGGACGCTGGGATTCGTAACTCAAAGCGGCGTTTTCGGGGCGACGATCTATCTCCAGGCCCTGGAAAAGGGCGTGGGCTTCAGTTCCTTCGTCAGCGTGGGCAACGAGGCCGACCTGGAGTTCGCCGATTTCGTCTCCCACCTTTTGGACGACTCCGAAACCCGGGTGGTCGGCGGCTACCTGGAGGGGGCGAGGGACGGGGCCAAGCTCCGGTCCGTGGCCGCCAAGGCGCTGAGCATGCAAAAGCCCCTCCTGATCATGAAGGTGGGCCGCTCCCGGGCGGGATCCCGGGCCGCATCGAGCCACACCGGTTCCCTGGCCGGCGACGACCAGGTTTACGACGCCTTCTTCCGGCAGATGGGCATCATTCGTATCGAGTCCCTGAACGATTTGACTTCCTTCGTCACGGTCTTTCGCAGCGGCCGCCGGCCGGCCGGAAAGAACGTGGCCATCCTGTCCGGGTCCGGCGGAGCCGGGGTGGTGATGACCGACAAGTGCGAAAGCCTGGGCCTGAATGTTCCCGAGTTGCAGGGGGCCACCCGCCGGCTCCTGGAGCAATACCTGCCTCCCTTCGCCTCTTCGGCCAACCCGGTGGACCTCACCGCCCGGGCCGAAACGGACCCCGCCCTGGTGGGGAACTGCCTGCGGGCCCTGGCCGGAGACGACGACATCCACACCGTCATCGTGAACGTGTTCCTGGCCGATCGCCTGGCGCCGCAAATCACCAGGGACGTGATCGACTTCTACCGCTCCACGGACAAAACCGTGGTTATGATCGCCTGGGTCGCCCGCGCCGCCAAAGAGGTGCCCGCCTGCCTGGACCGGATCAGGGAGGCGGGAATTCCGCTCCTGGCCGACGGACAGGAAGCGGTCCGGGCCATCGCCGCCCTGGCGTGGTACCAGGACAAGGTGACCGGCCCGCCCGTGGCGGAACCGGAAAGCTTTTCACCGGCGCCGGAAGCGAAGGATCTCCTCGCCGTGCCCAAGCCTCTGACCGAATACCAGGCCAAGCGGGTCCTGGCCGCTTACGGTGTCCCGGTTACCCGGGAGGGACTGGCCGGATCCCGCGAAGAGGCCGTGGCACTGGCCCGCCGGATCGGCTACCCGGTGGTATTGAAAGTACAGTCGCCCCAGATCGCCCACAAGACCGAGGCCGGCGGCGTCAGGCTCGGCCTGGTTGATGACGACCAGGTGCGGGCCGCCTACGGGGAGATCGTGGAGAACGCCCGGAAACATGCGCCCGGCGCCGCTATCCACGGCGTTCTGGTGCAGGAGATGATCGACGGGGGCGTGGAGGTTATCATCGGCATGACCCGGGATCCCGTCTTCGGTCCGGTGCTCATGTTCGGCCTGGGCGGCATCTTCGTGGAGGCGCTCCGGGACGTCTCCTTCCGGGTGGCTCCTCTCTCCAGGCGGGACGCGGAGGAGATGATCAAGGAGATCAAGGGCCACCGGGTGCTGGAGGGTATGCGGGGGCTACCGCCGGTGGATTTCGAGGCTTTGACGGACGTCATCCTGAAGGTCTCCCGCCTGGTCACGGATCATGCGATCCAGGAACTGGACGTTAACCCCCTCGTGGTTTCCCCCCGGGGGGCCGTGGTGGTGGATGCTTTGCTGGTGAAGGCGGAGTGTTAATGGCAGTGCCTGGCGGGTAGCAGAGAATACGAGCAGGACTTTGAACCTGTGCTCACACAAACACAGACGGACGGTGTATCTATATTGGACCTTCCGCAAGAGGTTATTGATAAAATACGGCTTTATTTCAAGCTAAAAGGCCAACTGATGGACTGTTTCAGGAAAAACGAGGAAAAGTATGTGTCGATGCTTTCCGAAAAAGACTTCGACATTTACGATCAGCTTGATGACGTCGGTCGGGTTGAGTGGTTTATGTTCAACTTCCGGTTTAGAAACGGCGGCGGTTTCATCGACCGCTTCATAAGAGAGCAAAGGAATTTAAGTAAGACCAAGTTGGCTATTCTCAAAGAGTGGAAGAACCCCCTTGAAGGATTCTACGAGATTAAGTCGGTAGACGAGTACGTCATTACGTTGGTTGGGCTCTTCGACAAACAGGAGTATGTCGCCATCGCCACCGCGATGGATCCGGAGGCGAGGGAGGCGCTCCGTCCCGGATACGTGGTTACTACCAGGTTGTTGCCTTTGCAAGGCGTTTATGTGCTTAGTGGACGCCAGAGGGTGTTTCCCTTTGCCAGCGAGGAAGAGATCCGTAAATTTGCCAAGTATGTTGCATCCGTCAATCCAAGTTACGTTCTGAGTGACGAGAAGAAGCTCGCCCAGGCCTGGGAGCATCAGGAGGAACACAGACGCGGGTTTATCTCCTATTTCGGCAGCGACCTGGTACTTATCCCGGGAGAAGAGATAAATGCCACGATGGGACGGTTCTTCGACCACATTAAGGACGTCGCGTTGGCCAAGAAGCCCGAAACAAGGCCTGACAACGGCAACAGGGGTCCTTTTGACCCGGCATATCCTGACCAATTAACCGGCAGTCGCATGGTCGGCGTGATCCTTGACAGGGACGAAGGGCTGGTGCTTTACCCCGATTTTGACCTATTCTTAGAACCCTTCCGGGATACCCGTCTTCTGGCGAAGAAAAAACACCGGGATGCCGTGCTGAACTACCTGTACAACGACGATATGAGCCCTCTGCCCTTCAGGAAAATGGTGGAGATCTATCCGGAGAATGCGGCCGAAGTCTTTGCCCGCCTGCTGGACCGCAGCGACTGGGACAACAACCGCGATTTTCCCCGCCTGATGAAGAAGTACAAAGCCCGGTTCCTACACGTCCAGCCCCGGCCGTTCCTGGTTCCGGCCGGCGGCCGACTCGCCGAAGCCATGCGTGGCGACCGCTAGCAACGGTTTACGAATTACTGAGACGACAAAGGCTCCAGCCCGCCAAAATCGGGGCATTGGAAGCCTTCGAAATGTATTACCGCCCAGGGCATATTTCATGGTATCCAAAATTTCCATTATCATCCGTTCTTGAAGTCCGACCTTGGTGAGGGACAAAACCTCTCTGTCTTTCTTTGAGTCATTCCTCTTGGGGTAGACAGTAATA
>JAJYZD010000269.1 GCA_021800315.1 Bacillota bacterium
GGCCGGCCGCTCTGTCTCAAGGGCCGGCTCGGTATGGAACTGCGCTTGGTCGAGGACGCCGCGGCGCCTCTTTTGAAAAAGGACGGCCGGTTCCAGGAGACGTCCTGGGCGGAAGCCCTGGGGCTTACCGGGATAATCGACCGGATGCGGGAGAGGGGGGAGATCTGACTTGACTGAGATAAACCTGACCATCGACGGGGTGCCGGTTGCCGTTTCCCCGGGTACCACCGTTCTGGAGGCGGCCCGGTCGGCCGGCATCTTCATCCCCACCCTGTGCCACGATCCGGAGTTGTCGAGCCCGGGCGCCTGCCGCCTGTGCGTCGTGGAAATCCCGGGGCTGCGCAACCTGCCCGCTTCCTGCGTGACCACGGCTTCCGAGGGCATGGAGGTCCGGACTTCTTCCCCGGCGGTGGTCGAAGCCCGGCAGACCATCCTGGAACTGCTCCTGGCCAACCACCCGGTGGATTGCCTGACCTGCCACAAGAACGGCAACTGCCGTCTTGCGGATTACGCCTACCGGTACGGGGTACGCGAAGAGCGCTTTCACGGTGAAAAACACGCCTATCCGGTCGAGGAGGACAACTCCTTTATCGTCCGGGACATGAACAAGTGCATCCTGTGCGGCAAGTGCGTACGCATGTGCGCCGAGGTCCAGGGGAACAACGTGGTGGACTTCGCCTTCCGCGGCTTCAACACCAAGGTGGCCCCGGCCCTCAACACCGGGCTGGCCGGCCCGGATGCCGACTGTGTTTTCTGCGGCAACTGCGTAGCCGTCTGCCCGGTGGGGGCGCTGGCCGAGCGGGACATGCTGGGGAAGGGACGCTACTGGGAAATCGACCGGGTACGCACCACCTGCCCCTATTGCGGCACCGGTTGCACCCTCGATTTGAACGTCAAGGACGGCCGGGTCATCGGCGTCACCTCGGCGGCAGACGGCGACGTCAACGGGCGGGCCCTGTGCGTCAAGGGACGCTTCGGCTACGGCTTCATCCACCATCCCGACCGGCTGAAGACTCCCTTGATCAAGCGGGACGGGCGCTTGGAGGAAGCCACCTGGGACGAAGCCCTGGCTGAAATCGCCCAAAGGATGGGAACGGTGAAGGCCGGCCACGGCGCGGACGCCGTCGGGGTGTTCAGTTCCGCCCGCTGCACCAATGAGGAAAACTACCTGATGATGAAACTGGCCCGCGCGGTGTTCGGCACCAACAATGTCGACCACTGCGCCCGCCTCTGACACGCCCCCACGGTCGCCGGTCTGGCGGCAGCGTTCGGGAGCGGGGCGATGACCAATTCCATCAACGAGATTACCGGAGCCGGGTTCATCCTGGCCATCGGCACCAATACCACGGAAAACCACCCGGTGATCGGCGCCAAGGTCAAGCAGGCCCTGGCCAGGGGGGCCACCCTGGTGGTGGTCGACCCGCGGGCCACGGAACTGGGCCGTCTGGCCCACTACCACCTGCAGATCGAAGCGGGTACCGACATCGCCCTCTTAAACGGCCTGGCCCACGTCATTCTGGCCGAGGGCCTGTGGAACAAGGAATTTGTGGAGAAGCGCACCGAGGAGTTCGAAGCCTTCCGGATTGCCACGGCCGGTTACACGCCGGAGAGAGTGGCCGCCATTACCGGGGTGGACGCGCAACTGATCCGCGAGGTGGCCCGGGGCTACGCCAAAACCGGAAACGCCACCATCCTCTATACCATGGGGATTACCCAGCACACCTGCGGGACCCACAACGTGATGGCGGTGGCCAACCTGGCCCTGCTCTGCGGCCAGATCGGCCGGCCCTCCACGGGGGTCAACCCGCTCCGGGGCCAGAATAACGTCCAGGGCGCCTGCGACATGGGGGCCCTGCCCAATGTCTTTTCCGGTTATCAGCCGGTGGCGGACGACGCGGCCCGGGCCAGGTTCGAGGCGGCCTGGGGCGTGCCCTTGCCGGGGAGCGCCGGCCTGACCGTGGGGGAGATGCTGGCGGCGGCCGGGACCGGGATCAAGGCCCTGTATATCATGGGTGAAAACCCGGTCCTGTCCGATCCGGACTCCAACCACGTGATCGAGGAGTTGGAGAAGCTGGACTTTTTGGTGGTCCAGGACATCTTCCTGACGGAAACGGCGGCCCTGGCCGACGTGGTGCTCCCGGCCGCCAGCTTCGCCGAGAAAGACGGGACCTTCTCCAACACCGAGCGGCGGGTTCAGCGGGTACGCAAGGCCGTCGAGCCGCCCGGACAGGCCAGGGCCGACTGGGAGATCATCTGCGCCGTGGCCGGAGCCATGGGTTATCCCCTGTCCTATGCCACAGCGTCCGCTGTTTTCGACGAGATGCGGGCCCTGACCCCTTCCTACGCCGGCATCGGTTACGACCGGCTGGAGAAGGGCGGTCTGCAGTGGCCCTGCCCCAACGAAGAGCACCCGGGAACGGTGTACCTGCACGCCGGCCGGTTTTCCCGCGGTCTGGGCCGGTTCCACGCGGTGGAGCACGTACCGCCCAACGAGCTTCCGGATGCCGACTATCCGCTGGTGCTCAGCACGGGGCGGCGCCTGGAACAGTACCACACCGGGACCATGAGCCGGCGCAGCCTCCTGGAACTCCACTACGGCCGCGAGCACCTGGAGATAAGCGGCGATGACGCCCGGGCCCTGCGCATCGCCGACGGGGAAGTCGTCCGGGTCGCTTCCCGGCGGGGTGCGATCGAGATCCAGGCCAGGGTGAGCGACATGGTGGCTCCGGGTCTGGTGTTCACCTCCTTCCATTTCCGGGAGTCGAACGCCAACGTGCTGACCAACCCGGCCTACGACCCGGTGGCCAAGATACCGGAGTACAAGGTATGCGCGGTCCGGGTGGAGAAAATAGCCTGAGGAAGACCCTATTATACCACACGGCAAAAGGGGAGAGGAACATGGCGGAGAAGAAACCTGTGGTGATCAAGATCGGCGGTGTGGAGTTGACCATCCCGCCGGAGGCCAAGGTGAAGGATGTCGCCGCGGCGGCCGGGGTGGCCATTCCCAGGCTGACCATCGACGCCGCGACCTGCAAGGGGTGCCAGTTGTGCCTCAAGGGCTGCGAAGCCGGCGCCATCAGCGGGGAGAAGAAAGAGCCCCACGTCATCGACCAGGACAAGTGCGTCCAGTGCGGCGAGTGCCTGGCCCGGTGCAAGACGGGTTCGGTCGTACCGGCGTAAAAAGGAACATGGAAACGAAAAGGGAGCCGCGAGGCTCCCTTTTTCCGGTGCGCCCGGCGGCCAACCCCGGCGGAAGCGTGTTAAAATCAATTTCGACTGCGGCCGACAAGATAAGGTGGAGTCTGGTTGCGGCGGCTGGGCAAATGAATCGCCTATTGTCTTGCAGGCTTTTTGGGAATACAATTGGGTAAGCAGTCGTCTGACTGGAGGTAGGCCAGGGTGAGCGCCGTCCTGAAAGAATTGGAGGATATCGCCCGCCGGCTGCCGCAGGAGAAGCTGAAACTGCTGGCTGAGTAGGCGCACGACCTTGACGAAGAATTTGCCCCGGACCATATGGTATGGCCGATATCGAGGCCGGCAAAGCTGAGATGGCTCGCGGGGAGTGGGTCAGCTTAGATGAGTTCTGCCAGCGGGAAGGAGTATGAAACACGTTTGTCGCGCTGGACGGATTCAGACCTGTAGAGGGACCCTGGCATGTTCTTGGTAGTTGGCAATTCCAAGCGTTGGAGTTTGGCCGAAACTTTTGTTTGAAAATGGGGGCGTACATGAGCCCAACGGTACATAGCGAGGCAGGTTTCCAGTTCTATTTCGTGATGGGTGACTTAAGAGAAAGCCCCCATATTCATGTTCGTGGAAGTAGTGGCCATGCTAAAATATGGCTAGATCCTATTGGTGCCGCCAGAGTGTCTGGTTTTAATCGTGCGGAGACGTCAAGAATTCTCGATATCGTGGAAAAACAAAAGGAAGACTTTCTGAGGGGGTGGAATGATGAGTCAGCAAGGGCAGGCCATTAAGCTGGATCCGCGAGCAGTAGCCATTTCATTTCCTACTAACGATATTTTAGAAGTCAAATATATGGATGGTCGTGTTCTAAGAGTACCATTGGCCTGGTCACATCGCTTGGCTAGAGCCAGTGACGATCAACGATATAGATATGAGATTTGGGACGATGGGCGGATTTTAGCATGGCCAGAAATTGATGAGCACATAGATGCCGAGAAACTTCTCACAGCAGATACTTTAATGGATTGGTCTGATGATGCCGATTACAGTTCTTCGGTAGCCGTATTCTGATAGGTTCGCAGCATCTCGCGTGAGAAACCACGAGCCGAGTGGCACGGCTCGCCATGGGATCTGTTTAGCGCTGGACTAGTACTCCATCACCTTAATCTACCGGTACGTTTAGGATTTGTCCATGCTCGATTTTGGTCATATCATCCGAATCGGCGTGGTTGCCGGGTAGAAGGTGGGCGCCTTGGTTTAGGTTATCTATCGCTTCGTTGGCTGTCTGTGGTAGGCCGGATTATTTGTCACCGAATTCCAACTGCCAATGTCCTCGGCCAAAGACTTGCAGGTGACAGCCGGAGCCTTGCGAAGCCCTTGCGAGCGAGGGCGGCCGTGGTAGCCTGAGACCTA
>JAJYZD010000270.1 GCA_021800315.1 Bacillota bacterium
GGCGGCGACTTCCACGCGGGCGGCGATTTCCCGGCCGCTGAATCCCGGCAGGGAGATGCACCGCAGGGGACATCCGCCCTGGCAAACGCCGCAACCACGGCAACCGGCCCCACCCGGCTCCGGATAGCCGCCCCGGTCCAAGGTGACGGCTTTGTACGGACATTCCTCCACACAACGCTTGCAACTGTCACATTTTGTTTTATCCACTACCGGCAGTACCCTGGGTTCTCCGTCCAGGAGAGCAACACATTCCGCGGAAGCAGCAAGAGCGCTTTGCACGGCGTTACCGGCGTCCATGGGCCCCTGGGCGCTGCCGGCCGCGAAAATCCCGGCCCTGCGCGTTTCCATCGGCAAGCAGGGCCAATGTCCGGCTGCGAATCCGGCCGCGTCCTTTTCGAGACTATAAATGTCAGCAATTGGTTCCGGCACTAAACCGGCCGCCAGCACGACCAGATCGGCGCGTACCAGCATCCGTTTCCCGCTCAAGGTGTCGACGGTCGCTATCTGCAGGTCCCCGGTGCCGGCGTCGCGCACCACGGCAAAGGGATTGCCACGGATGAAAACGGTACCTTCGTCCATAACTTTTTGGTACATCGCTTCAAGTTGACCGCCAACCCGGATATCCATGTAAAACACGGTAACCTCGGCGTCCGGGTAGGCGTCGCGCACATAACCGGTTTGCTTGAGGGTAACCGCGCAACAGATACCGGAGCAGTAGGAAAGATGATGCTGGTCACGGCTGCCGGCACATTGGATGAAGGCCACCCGGCGGGCCGGCCGTTGGTCTCCCGGGCGGATCAGTCGTCCGCCGGTCGGCCCCGCCGGGCTGCTCAGCAATTCCATGTCCATACTGGTCAATACGCCGCTGAGGCGTCCGTAGCCGTAATTTTGCACGGCGGCCACGTCGTAGGGGGCCGTACCGGTGGCTACAATAATCGACGCCACGTCGATGTCCAGGTTTTTGGCCTCGTCGACCAGATTGACGGCTCCGGCCGGACAGATTTCCAGACATTTTCCGCAGGTAAGGCCTGGGCAGGCATCCTCGTCTATCGAATATGGCAGGGGGTAGACCGTACCGGCGGGCCGGAGAACGGCCTTGCGTCGACCGGACAACCCCGGGGAAATATCCGTCTCGACCGGGCAGACTGTTTCGCACCGGCCGCAGCCGTTACACTCGTCGCCAATGAAGCGGGGCTTGCGCCGGATCCCCACCTGGAATTTACCTGCCGTACCTTCCACATCTGTCACTTCCGCCAGGGTGTGGATGACTACCAGCCCGCTTTTCAGCAGTTGATCGATCTGCACGGCCAGCCCGCAACCAGGTGAACAACCACGTGGATAATAGCGGTGGAGGCCGGCCACGCGACCGCCCACCCAGGGCCGTTTTTCCACCAGTACGACTTCCACACCGCTTCGCGCCAGATAGCCGGCGGCGGCGATTCCGGCTATACCGCCGCCCACCACCAGCACCCGGCGGTTTGCCGCTGTTACCGCCGGCACGGGGAGGGCCGGAGCCGCCTTCAGCCTGGATACAGCCATTTTGAGCAAGACGAGGGCTTGCGACGTCGCCCCGTCCGGATCATCCGGGTGGGCCAGAGCGCACTGTTCCCGTAAATTGCAACGTTCGAGCAGGCTGCCGGCCAGCCCCCCCGCAGCCAGGGCGGGTAAGATATCCAGGTGTACGGCGGGCGAGCAGGCGCCTAAAACCACCCGGTCCACGCACCCGGTCTTAAGGTCTTCGACCACGGCGGCACAATCGCTTGAGCTGCAAACCCCCTCCAGGATGCGTACTTCGCTGACGCCCTTCCACTTATCTATTGTACCTTTCAGTCTCTCCAGGTCGACTGTCCGGTTGACAAGCCCGTAACACCGGCAGAGGTAGACACCGACGCCTGCTGGCATCTCCACTCCCCCCTCAAACAACCGGGGCCGGCTCCTTACCGGCCCCCCCGGCCTCAGTCGTCATTTCTGGTCTTAAATGTGAAACGTTCGACGTTTCCGTGGATATCCATAACGGTCCAGCTGATCTTATTGCTGCCAACCAGGGGAATTAACCTGGCAGGGTAATAACCCAACTGGTAGGGCAACCGTGTTTCGATGGCGCCATGCGGACAAGACTTGACGCAGGACATGCAGTCCCAGCAGTCGCGTTCCGACCGGCAGTAAGCCTTGCCGCTGTCAGGATTGAGCGCCATAAGGTCTCCCGGGCAAATTAACACGCAAAAAGTCTCGCTTTGGGACAGGCACCCGTCACATTTTGCCCTATTTACCCGTGGTGGCATCGTCATCAACCTCCTTAAGGCAGATCTAAGGTTTCATCCGGTCTCCAGGTACTATTTGTTCGTAGGGGCGGGTAAAGACCTGTACCTCTCCGGTGGTGAAATCACGCCGCGAGTTAACGAAGCAGTCCAATTTTGGGTCGACGTCCGGAAAATCAACCCTGTTTTGCCAGCCGGGCCAGCGGGTCTCCTCCCGGAACAACAAATGGTGCACCAGTACTTCGGCAACGTCGAGGCGGTCAATAACCTCGTGCGCTTCCATCAACTCGTGAAGGTCCCGCGCGATCAGGAATTTGGTCTGCTCCTTAAGGATGGACAGATGCCTTCGGGCATATTCCAGGCATTCCCGGTTCATGCGGTAGAACTGATGCACCCCGCCGGCGTACTCATCCATCAGCCGTTGCATCCGTTCCTCCATCGCCCGGGGCGCTACTCCGTCGCCCTCCCTGGTCTGACGTACCATGGCCGCAAAGACCCGGTCCACCTCCGCGGCCACCTGGGCTTCGTCAATCCAGCCGGACTTCGGGGAGGAGGACAGGTAGCCGACCGCACCCCTGGCTGCCAGCAAACCCTCCGCCGCGCATCCGCCTACGAATTTGTTGGGCACGCCGCCGCACACATCACCGCAGGCAAACAGACCGGGCAAGGTAGTGGCCCGCTTCTCATCCACCCAGTAGCCGCTCATGGTGTGCCCACCGACGATATACGGGTCGCTCCCGTACACCTCTATGGGCTCCTTGGTGACGTCCCGGCCGAGGGCGGCCAAAAAGAGAACGAACGACGGCCTTTCGTTCAGGTAATCGGTTTTCAAGTCGCGAACGTGTTCCGGTTTCATGTGCCTGGTGTCTACGTAAACCGGACCACGGCCCGCCAACCACTCCTCCATGGGAGCATTGGCGCGAATGTACCGGGGCGCGGTATCCCCGCCCAGATGGGCATAGCGCTCAGAGAGGATTTTCTCTCCTTTGGCGTTGATCATGGGGGTCTTGTAACCCACCGAGATAGTGTCAATCGGCCCGTTGAAATCCTTGGTGCGTACAGCGCACCAGCGCATCTCGAAAGAAGTCATTTCCGCCCCCGCCCGGATGCCTACGGCATAGCCCGTACCGACGTTGAAGGGCGAATACCAAAGCTGGTGATGGCTGTCCACACCGTCGTTGGTATACGGTTTGTACAGCCCGGCCGCGCCGCCGGTGGCAATGATGGTAGCCCCGGCCCTGATGACGTAGAACCTGCCGTCACGCACGCCGAACCCCATTGCTCCGCTAACCCTGTCTCCGTTGCGCAGATAGTTTGTGGCCACTACCCGGTTGAGGACTTCGCAGCCGTATTCGCGCACTTTTTCCGCCAGGATGACTTTCATCTCCGAGCCACGGATGGTAATGTCCCAGCGTCCGCGCGCCTGATATTCCTCGTCCTCGTCCTTCTTTATGGGCAGTCCCCAACTCTCCCATTCTTCCACGGCCTGATTCAGCAGCCCGGCCATGGTAAGCGCGAGATCCTCGCGCAGGATACCGCCCGCCTGGGCCCGGCTCCAACGCACCAGGCTCTCCACGCTTTCGGTGGGCTTAATATACGTGTTGATAGCGTCCATGCCGCCGGCGAGGCAGCCGCTACGGTCGATATGGGCTTTTTCCATCAAGGTGACCTTCAGGTCCGGATTCTGGCGTTTAGCCTCAATGGCCGCGTAACAGCCGGCGTTTCCCGCACCGATAATCAATATATCGGTGTCATGGCATGTCAACGGGACGTTTCCAATTTGCGACGGCATTTCTGACAAGTCGACCCCCCCCTTAAAATTTGTTTCCCTGCTCATACCGCTTATCCCCATACCCTGAACCCGCCCCAGAGAGGCAGACCGTTCAGAGCATACCAGGGCAGCATGATGACGACGAAGTATATCAGGGTTACGATCATGATCGGTATGCCCACTTTGGCATACGTTTTCATGTCAAAGGAACCCGTCCCGTACGCTATGACACACGCTGTCACCTGCGTAGGAATGATGAACGAGAAACTGTCAAAGTTGCCCACTAGAAGAGTGAATGCGACCGGGTTCAGATTGAGAATCTGAGCCAGGGATATGAGCACCGGCGCCAGCATAGCCACCGCGGCCACGTTGCTGAGCATGAATATCCTGATCAGGGCCGTCAGGACAATGGTTCCCACCAAAATAAACAGAAAGAACGGCACCTCTCATTTTCGCTCGAAAATTAGTTGACAAGCCTGCGTGTTTCAGGCGGCGGCCTTAACCAGCAGGGTATCAGGCTTTTGCTGAACTTCCGGTTCCGCCGGGTGCCGCGGACCAAACAGT
>JAJYZD010000271.1 GCA_021800315.1 Bacillota bacterium
TCACCAACCGGGCGGCCAACGAGATGAAGAGCCGCCTTTCGCAGATGGTGCCGGACAGGGCGGGGGATCTGTGGGTATCCACCTTTCACGCGGCCTGCCTGCGCATCCTGCGCCGGGATGCCGGACGCCTGGGCTTTGCCCGGGACTTCGCCGTCTATGACAGCGGCGATCAGCAGACCCTGATACGGGACTGCCTGAACGAACTGCGGGTGCCGTCGGCGCGGTTCACGCCCCAGGCCGTCCATGGCGTCATATCCCGGGCCAAGAACGAACTCCTGGATCCCGATGCCCTGGAGAGCAGGGCCGGCAATATCCTGGAGGCCACGGCCGCCCGGGTTTATGCGCTGTACCAGCAGAAGCTGCAGAACCTGGGCGCCATGGACTTTGACGACCTCCTGCAGAAAACCGTGCAACTTTTCCGGGAGAACCGCGATGTCTTGGAATACTACCAGGAGCGGTTTTGGCACCTCCTGGTGGACGAGTATCAGGACACCAACCGGGCCCAGTACGTACTCGTGGGTTACCTGGCCGGGCTGCACGGCAACCTGTGCGTGGTGGGCGACCCCGACCAGTGCATTTACGGCTGGCGGGGGGCGGACCTGAACAACATTCTCAATTTCGAGCGGGATTACCCCCGGGCCAGGGTGATCCGTCTGGAACGGAACTACCGTTCCACCCGGAATATCCTGGAGGCGGCCAACCGGATCATTGTGAAAAACGAATTGCGCAAGGAGAAGGTCCTTTGGACGGAAGGGGTTTCCGGCAAGCCGGTGACCGTCTTTGAGGCGGGCAGCGAGAAAGACGAGGCCCAGTTCGTGTCCGGCCTTATCGAGGGCTTTTCCCGGACGGGGGAACGCAGCTACCGCGATTTCACCGTCCTCTACCGCACCCACGCCCAAAGCCGGCCGGTGGAGGAAGCGCTGGTGATGTCCGGCATCCCCTACGTCATCGTGGGCGGACTGCGCTTTTACGAACGCAAGGAGATTAAGGACATCCTGGCCTACCTGCGGGTGGTGTCCAACCCCTCCGACGCGGTGAGCCTGGAACGCATCATCAACGTACCCAAACGCGGCATCGGCCCCGCCTATTTCGCCCAACTGCTGGCCCTGGCCCGGGAACGTTCCCTGACTCCGGCCGGCGCCCTCGCCCTGGCCGGCGAGGTACCCGGACTGCCCGCCAAGGTGAAGGAGGCGGCCGTGTGCCTGGGGGGCCTGATCGAGCAGTGGCAGGGCTGGACGATGGGCCTGACCGGCCTGGTGGACGACATCCTGGCCCAAACGGGCTACTGGAACCAGTTGGCGGCCGAGGAGACCGTGGAGGCCAGGACCCGGATGGAGAACCTGAAGGAACTCTCCACCGTTACGAAGTCCTATGACCAGGAGCGGGGCGAGGAATGGAACCTGGCCGATTTCCTGGCCGATATAGCGCTCATGACCGACGCGGACCGCTACGACGAAGCATCCGACGCGGTGACGCTGATGTCCCTGCACAGCGCCAAGGGCCTGGAGTTTCCCGTCGTTTTCCTGACCGGAATGGAGGAACGGATTTTCCCCCACAGCCGCGCCGTGGACAAGCGGGAGGAACTGGAGGAGGAAAGGCGCCTGTGTTACGTCGGCATCACCCGCGCCCGGGAGGAACTTTACCTTACCCACTGCCAGTCCCGCAACCTCTGGGGTACGGTCATGCGTAACGGCGCCTCGCGTTTTTTGAAAGAGATCGGCCCCGAATTACTGCTACCTTACGGCCGCCAATCGGCCCGTCCAGCGCCCCACTCCGCGGCCCGGGCCGCGAACGACGGGGAAACGCCCCGCTTCCGGCCGGGGGACCGCGTGGTGCACCGCATCTGGGGTCCGGGCGAAGTTGTACGCATCGAGGGCAGCGGTCGCAGCGCCGAAGTGGAAGTCGACTTTCCCCGCCTGGGCAAGAAAGTCCTGATGTTGCAGTACGCGCCTTTGAAACCGGCCGAAGGGAGCCAGTAGGCATGGAGGGGAAAGACCTGAAGGCCGCCCGGACCAGGGTCCGGGAACTGCGGGGCGAAATCGCCGACCATAACTACCGCTATTACGTGCTCGACGATCCAACCGTCACCGACGCCGCTTTCGACCGCCTGATGAAGGAACTGGCGGCTCTGGAGCAACGCTTTCCGGAACTGGCAACCCCTGATTCGCCGACCATGCGGGTGGGCGGCGTCGTAAAGGAGGGCTTTGCCCGGATCAGCCACCGGCGGCCCCTGCTGAGCCTGGCCAACGCTTTCGACGAAGGGGAGATCCGCGATTTCGACCGGCGGGTGCGCGAAGGCCTGCCCGGTGAAGACGTACGTTACGTGGTGGAACAGAAGATCGACGGCCTGGCGGTGAACCTGACCTACGAGGACGGGACGCTGGTCCGCGGAGCCACCAGGGGCGACGGAGAGACGGGCGAGGACATCACGGCCAACCTGCGTACCGTCCACACCGTTCCCCTCAAGCTCACCCAAAGCGTGCCCCTGCTGGAGGTGCGCGGCGAGGTCTACATGCCCAAACGGGCCTTTTCAGCATTGAACGAGGCCCAGGAGGAGGCCGGCGGCCGGCCTTTCGCCAATCCGCGCAACGCGGCGGCCGGTTCGCTCCGCCAGCTTGATCCCGCCGTCACCGCATCCCGCCGCCTGGGCCTTTTCTGCTATGCCGTCGGCTACGCCGACGGCCGGCCGTCCACCCAGCACGCGGTCCTGGAGTGGCTGACCGGCCTGGGCTTCACCGTCACCCCCGGACACCGGCTGTGCTCCTCCCTGGACGAGGTAATAGCATACTGCCTGGAAATGGCGGAAAAGCGCTTCGACCTGCCTTATGCCATCGACGGGATGGTCGTCAAGGTGGACGGCCTGGATCAGCAGGAGCGCCTGGCCGCCACGGCCAAGAGCCCCCGTTGGGCCGTAGCCTACAAGTTCCCCGCCGTCGAAGCCGTCACGCGGGTGGAAGATATCATCGTCCGGGTTGGCCGCACCGGCGTCCTTACGCCCACGGCCGTGCTCGAGCCGGTGGAGTTGGCCGGCAGCACGGTTAGCCGGGCCACCCTGCACAACGAGGACTACATAAGGGAAAAGGACATCCGGATCGGCGACCTGGTCCGGGTGCACAAGGCCGGGGAGGTCATCCCGGAAGTGGTGGAGGTGCTTCCCGACCGCCGGCGGGGTTCGGAAAAGGAGTTTGCCATGCCCCGCACCTGCCCCGATTGCGGGTCGCCCGTATCCCGGACGGAAGGCGAGGTGGCTGTCCGTTGTGCCAGCCTGGCCTGTCCGGCCCGGTTGCGGGAGGGGCTCATCCATTTCGTCTCCCGCGGGGCCATGGATATCCGCGGCCTGGGACCGGCGGTGTTGAACCAGTTGTTGGAGGCCGGACTGGTCCATGACGTCTCCGACCTCTACGCGTTGCAGAAGGAGGATCTGTTGGGGTTGGAGCGGCTGGCCGACAAGTCGGCGGACAACCTATTGGCCGCCATTGACGGGAGCAGACGCAACCCGCTCCACCGCCTGCTGTTCGCCCTGGGCATCCGCTACGTCGGGGCGGGGGCGGCCCGGGTGCTGGCCGACCACTTCGGATCCCTGGACGCCGTCGCGGCGGCTTCGCCGGAGGAACTAACCGCCATCCCGGAAATCGGGCCCAGGATAGCGGAAGGGATTGATGACTTCTTCGCCGGGGAACAGAACCGGGCCGTGCTGGCCCGGCTGCGGGAGCGGGGGGTCAACATGACCGGGGAGCGAACAGTGGAGGGCCTGCCCCTGGCCGGCCGGGTTTTCGTCCTCACCGGGGGGCTGACCAGCATCTCCAGGGATGAGGCCGGGGAACTGATCGCCGCCCGGGGCGGCAAGGTGTCATCTTCCGTGGGCAAGAGCACCAGTTACGTGGTCGTGGGGGAAAACGCCGGCTCCAAGCTGGCCAAGGCGGAAAAGCTGGTCCGGGAGGGGGCCGCTCTGCGGATTATCGGCGAAGAGGACTTTCTGGCCCTGGTGAGCGGGGCGGGAACTGACTGAAAGTCCTCTTTTACCCCGGTAGCGGCCGACCCCAGGCAGATCCAGTCCGGGCTTCAAACGACCGGTCAACCAACCAGTCAGGGCTGCCGCATAATCAGTTCCGGACTAGTTTGACTCCACCCGACGGCCCGACCATAATGGCATCTTCACCGCCGGGTCAACTACCCCGGTCTGAAGGGCGGGGTAGTTGACGCCGTCAGAAATCTTGCCAACTATATAGGGTTCGGACCACTGCGCTGAAATACCTGCACCTTTACCGGCGCCGCAACGGAAGACGCACAGCCACTGCCGCTGAAAACCGCGCTGAGGGTAAGCGTGGAACTTTCATTAACAGATGGCGTCCAGGAAATACCAGCATTACCGTCCGACCCGATTTTCGCGCTGCCGATAGCATTGGAATTGGCATAAAACTCCACCGTGCCCTCCGAAGGAGGCGTTGACTCTCCCAGAAGGTCCACCGTGGCCGTACCCTCTGCCGTTGTTGGTCGTACCCGTAGCAGTGATAGTTACCTGCTCCCCGGCAGTGAGACTGATGCCCGTATCGGTCCAGGGGTGGTTAGCAGGAACCGTT
>JAJYZD010000272.1 GCA_021800315.1 Bacillota bacterium
TCGGCGGACTGGCCGGCCTATACGTGGAAGCGTGGCGTAAATGGCTCTCGGAGCACCTCGTCCTGGTTGCGGCCGCCCTGCTCCTGGGCGCGGGGCTGGTCACGGGCGAATACTTCTACCTCTACCGCCACCTGGGCCAATCCTGGTACCTTACTGTCAGTGTCTTCAAGCCCAACATCTATCTCTACAGTTTGGGCGTCATAGCGATGTCGTTTTTGCTGGCCCGGGTATTGGAGCGACAAAAGACCATCCGTCCCCTCATAGCACTCCTGGCGGCCAACTCGCTAGGCATCTACCTTATGCATCCGGCCGTCGAATATCTCATCCACAGCTACTTGTGGCCGCACGTTCTGGGCCTTCCCGGTACCCTGCTGGTTATCCTCGACCCGGCGTTGGCCATAGCGGTATCCTGCCTGATCAGTCAGCTTTTGGGCGGGAACCGGTACACCCGCTTTATCGTTGGGGAAGCGGGCAACCTGCCCAGGAAAGCGTGGTTTGGAAAAGGCAAAAGCTCCGGGGCCAGGCCTCACCTGCTGGCGCAGTAATAGCCGCGCCGGCGGATACCACCGCCTGGCAGCCGGCAACATGACGGAGGTGGCGTGATGCAGTACCGGGAGGGCAGGACGGGCCGGGTCTTCGTGCTGAAGATCGGGCACGGGGAAGACCTGCTGGAATGCGTCAAGGAAGTAGTCGTCGTTGAGAAGGTGGAGGGCGGGGTTCTGTTCCTTCTCGGTGGGCTGGACAGCGCTTCGGTTGTGGTGGGGCCGAAAAGAAAAGAAATCCCCCCGGAGCCGGAATGGCGGTCCGTCCAGGACGGCCGGGAACTGCTGGGGACCGGCACCGTGTTTTGGGAGGATCGGGAGCCGTCGATCCACCTGCACGCCTCCGCCGGACGGGGTGACACCGTCCTGACCGGATGCGTCCGGGAGAAAGCCGCCGTATACCTGGTGGGGGAAGTCATCCTGCTGGAAATACTGGGCACCGGGGCCCGGCGGCAGTTGGACGCGGATTTGGGATTGCATGTCCTGGGCTTCGGGCCCGGGGCCTGACGTGAGAAGAGCCCTGCTTGGCTTCGGGCCCAAAACCGTAAGCGAAGGGCAGACTTAGCGGAACGAGTGAAAACCAGTAAAGGCAGATCCATGGGACTTTTTGTCCGGGAGTCCGGGCCCACAGCAGCCCCAACGGTCGTTCTGCTCCATGGCGGAGGCGTCAGCGGTTGGATGTGGGACCGGTGCACCTCCCTGTTGGACGACTTTCGCTGCCTGGTTCCCGATCTGCCCGAGCACGGTGGAAGCCGCGGGATCAAACCCTTCACCATTGAGGACAGCGCCCGGCGGGTCGTGGAATTGATCCGGTCACGGGTGCCGGGCGGAGGGGCGTTAGCGGCGGGACATTCGCTTGGCGCCTAGGTGCTGATAACCGTACTCGCGACGGCGCCCGAGGTAGTGGACCGCGCGGTGGTGAGTAGCGTCTTGTTGAAGCCTCTGCCGCTGGCCGATCCTCTGTCCCTGATCTCCCGGGCCATGTTGCCGGTAGCGCGCAACCGGGCGTTTCAAAAGCTGCAGGCCCGGTCCTTCCACATTCGCGACGCCGACTTCGAAACCTACTATGACGACGTTAGACAGTTTACGTCCGATACCCTGGGCCGCCTTCCGGCCGAAAACAGTTCCTTCCGGCTGCCGCCGGGGCCTTATACCACCGTTCCCACCCTGGTGTTGGCTGGTGAAAAGGAATTGGGCGCGGTGCGCGCCTCGGCGGGAGAACTTGCGGCGGCGCTTCCCAACGCCCGGGGTCGCCTGATCCGGGGGGCGGACCATGCCTTCCTCTTTGCGCATCCCGGTCGGTTTGCCGGCATTCTCAGGGCCTGGTTTACGGATCAGCCGCTGCCGGAGGATATTCTTATTCCGCTGCCGAAGATCTCTCTGAAGACCTGGTCAACCGGCGGATCTTCTATTATGGCGGACTCAAAGAATGACCAATCATTTACCCTTGACCCTGACACCAATGTCATGCTTTACAATGGGTAATAGGAATGGGCGTTGATATCGGTGCGGATAGGTGAAATATCCCGGGAGACGGGGGTGAGCGTTCGTTCACTGCGCTATTACGAAACAAAAGGGTTGATGGTATCCAGGAGGATGGAGAACAGGGATTACGACCATTCGGCGTTGGAAAAAGTGAGGAAGATTCAACTCTACTTTGCTTTGGGGCTCGGCACCGAAGAGATCCGCCACGTTCTGGAATGTCCGGTTTTGGTTGAGGAAAGGCAGCCATTGTGTGAGCGGGCAGTGTTGCTTTTCGAAGAAAAGCTTCGGGAAGTTGAAGGACAAATTCAAACCCTGGAGACAATTAGTGCCAGGCTAAAAGAAAGGATCAGCGACTTCCGCAAGGGGTGATCCGGCGAAAAGCGCTGTTCTCGAAGGGAGATCTACTATGATTATCGATAGTCATGCCCATGTTGTTTTGCCTACGGCGAAGCAAATCGGCTTAATGGCTGAAGCTGGAGTTGAAAGGACGGTGCTTTTTTCCACTATCGTTCACCCCGAGAAATGCGGCGACATGCAATCGTTGGAGAAGGAGATGTCCATTCTCGGAGAGATCCTCGCCGGAGTGCGCAATAATCTGGAGAGTACCGTAAGGTCGATAGAGGAGCGACGGCTTGGGAGATTGGTGTTGCGGCCCAATGGAGGGATGGTCTCCCCCGGGCCGGTTCCCGTTTACGCACCAGGTTCACCTCAGGCACCCGAGTGTTCAACATATTCTATCACCGAACCCAGCCGCGATGACACCCGTCATTCCAATGGAGTCAAGTGCTCAACATATTCTATCACCTCCGCCGGAGGTCCTTTGGTTTAGCACCCCTGAAAAAGAAGGATTTTTGGTCGCCTGCGACCAACTCTTAGAAGGGCAGTACCCTTCCATGCGTCTTGGGCAGGACCAGCCGGGACGGTTCGTTCGATTTCGCAGGTGCGCGGCCATCCCGGTGCGCGGCGGTCCCGCCGGGGAAAAGTATTGACCGCTGTGCTCAGGCAGATCCATACATTTACAGTGCCGGTTATTATGTTTGCAGGTCAGGCACCCCTATGATAAGATAATGACGACGGGCCAATCTAAACTTCCGGGGGCTGGTGGAACGGTTGCAGAAACTCGCTAACAAACTGGCCGGATGGCTGAAGGAACAATTGACCAGAACCGGCGCCAAGGGATTCGTGGTCGGCTTAAGCGGCGGTATAGACTCTTCGGTGACGGTGGCCCTGTGCCGCAGGGCCTGTCCGGACGGAACCCTGGGCCTCATCATGCCCTGTTACAGCAACCCCAACGATCAAAAGGACGCCGAACTGGTCAGCGCCACCCTGGGCGTTCCCGCCGAGGTGGTGGTTCTCGACGACGTGTTCGAGTTGATGGTGCAGAAGGTTACCGGCCGGCCCTATCAAAATGTCCGGGATATTCCGGTAGCCAACATCAAGGCCAGGTTGCGGATGATCACCCTCTACTATTACGCCGCCCGGCGGCAGTTCCTGGTGGCGGGGACCAATAACCGCAGCGAGATTGTCATGGGCTATTTCACCAAGTATGGGGACGGCGGCGTCGACCTTTTGCCCATAGCCAACCTGCTCAAGCTGCAAGTTCGCGAACTGGCGCGGGTGCTCGGCATCCCCGAGGGAATCATAACCAAGGCGCCCTCGGCCGGTTTGTGGGCCGAGCAGGATGATGAAAAGGAAATGGGCGTAACCTATGACGAACTGGATTGCTGTATCCTAAATGGTGAGGGCTGCGACCGGGTCAAACAGGTGGTTATGGATTTTTCCAGTAAAAGCGTGCACAAGATGCAACTCCCGCTGATGCCGCCTTTCTGAATAGTTTTTGTGTTTCGGGGGGAACCTTCATGTCCGGACATTCCAAGTGGGCTACGATCAAGCGTAAGAAGGCCAAGATAGATGCCAGCAGGGGTAAGGTGTTCACCCGCCTGGCGCGGGACATCATTGTGGCGGCCCGGGAGGGCGGCGGGGATCCAGAGGCCAATTTCCGTCTCAAGTCCGCCATCGCCAGGGCCAAGGAGGCCAACATACCTTCCGACAACATTGCCCGGGCCATCGCCAGGGGTACCGGTGAAGGCGGCGGAGCCAGTTTCGAGGAAGTAATCTACGAAGGCTACGGACCGGGCGGGGTGGCCATCCTGGTCAGCGCGCTCACCGACAACAAGAACCGTACGGCCGCGGAGATGCGCCACATTTTCTCCCGTCACGGCGGCAACCTCGGCGAGGCCGGTTGCGTATCCTGGATGTTTGCGCCCAAGGGGCTTTTGGAGTTGGACCGCGAAGGATTGCGGCTTTCAGAGGATGACGTTCTGCTCATGGCCCTGGATGCCGGGGCGGAAGACTTCCGGACCGAGGAGGATGTCTACGAGGTTGTCACCGAGCCCGCGGACATGGAGACCGTGCGGGAAAGACTGGCCGGGCAGGGACTGGCGTTCACCGGCGAAATGACCATGGTGCCCAGCGCCACGCTTCAGCTTCCCGACGAGGCGGCCGAAAAGGTGGTCGAGTTGTTGGAACTTCTGGA
>JAJYZD010000273.1 GCA_021800315.1 Bacillota bacterium
TGTACGACGAGGCGGTGAAGAAGGAATTGCAGAAGGCGTTCGTCCACTCGTTCGAGGACACCGCCCAGCAGCTCTTCAACACCTATCTCGACCACATCCAGGCCGCCACCGAGAAGACCAGGGTCAAAGACCCGGTTACCGGCGAGGACGTCGAGCCGGACGAAAAGATCATGAAGGGCATCGAGACGCACATGGGCATCTCCGACTCGTCGGCCAAAGGCTTCCGGGAGGAAGTTCTGCGCAAGATCGGCATTGCTTCCCGGCGCGGCGAGACTTTCAAATGGGATACCCACCCCGCGCTGAAGGAAGCCATCGAAAAGAAGCTGTTCGAGGACTCCAAGTCCGTTATCCGGACCACGGTATCGGTGATCAACCCGGACCGGGAGCACGTCAAGCGCATCGACGCGGTGGTGGAAGCGCTGAAGGATGAGGGGTACTGCGACATCTGCGCCAGGGAGCTTCTGAGGTACGGGGCCCAGTTGCTGATGAGGTAAACCAGGCGGCTCCGGGATACCGGTTCCCGGTGGCAGGCGAGGCCGCGCGGCACCCAGGAAGGGACCGCGCGGCCTCGTTGCGGGAGGTGGGGGAGGAGCGAGGTTCCATACATCTCGGATACGGTGCTTGCTTTAAAAGATCATGGGGAGTAAAATATTTGCATAATCGGGAAAAGGGGCAATGGCAGTGCCTACTTTCTGCGAATACCGGGGCATAAAGTTCCTCATGTATTACGAGGAGGGAAAGCACCACTTGCCGCATTTTCACTTGCTTGGCAAGGGGATTGATGTTGTATTCAGCCTTTCCGGGGTGCTTTTGGAGGGTCTTTTGCCCGGTCAACTGGAAAGGATAATCTCTCAATGGGCTAAAGAACATAACATTGAGCTTGGCGAGAACTGGCAGCGGGCCAGAAGCAAGATATCACTTTTGCCTATTGCCCCGCCGAGATGAAGGGAGGTTTGCAAATGAGTCATGCTGGTCACGCAGTTCTCAGCGTTTTTCCTCTGCGGAACTTTCATCTGCTATTGGAATTTGAGAACGGCGACTACCGTGTTATCGACATGCGGCCAATGCTCTGGGGCGAGGTGTTTGAACCGCTGAAGGACCAGGATTTTTTCAAGAAGGTAAAGGTTGATCCTGAGATTAAGACAGTTGTCTGGCCGAATGATGTTGATCTCTGTCCCGATACCCTGTATTCTGAGAGTAAGCCAGTAGAATTCCCCTCTTCTTTGGGCGTGTAGAAAACCGCCCACCCTTGGGCGGCAGTTCACGGAAACGGCAAAGTCCGGTTTATGGTATGGCCACTCAGGGCTGTGAAGAAGTGTTCGCATGACATTATTACAAACATTGACTGATATAGGTGGAAATAGGCACGAAGGTAAGGGTTGTAGCGGTGTTCTTCTCATCTGATATTCTTACCATGAAGTCAAGTACTGAGGCGCTTGGTAGGCTGGTTAGCACCATGGTTAGAGTAGAATACTTGATCGTATTGCATGCTTTTGCTCTCCTCCCTTATCAAATATAAGCTATAAACCTATAGTCAGGTCAACCCTCTAAGTCAACTAACCCCTGACTAAAGTCAGAGGCTTGTCGGTTCGCCGATAATCTTCTGTTCTTTAGACAGGGCGGTGTTGACAAGCTCCCGACGAAGCCAGGAAGGCAGTTTGACCCACAAGGGCGGTGCTAGTCCTAGCCGGCTCGCGGTCGGACGGCCCATCAACCTTCGGGTTGATGTCCGTTTTCCGGTGGAGGAGCACAGGGCGACTCACTCGCGCAAGCGAAGTAGGGGGCCTGACGGCCCCCGCCCCTGACGGGGCGTGCGCATCCCCTCCGTGAACAGGAGGTATTGCAACATGCTGACGGTTACGCTTATTCTCACGAATAGAAAGGGGGCAAGCGGCGCTCCTCCCCTGACGGAAGTCAGAGGTATCCGCGCCGCGGGCTTTCCTGAAAAAACTTCCCGCCGGGGAGTTCTTTGCCGGGCGGATAAAGACCAGCCGGGGGACCGGCGCCCTATAAGGCGGCAACCTCGCATTTCCTCGTCCCTGCATTCCCAGATCACCCCATGGAGGAACCGGCGTCCCGGTGCCGAACTATTGGGGAACCGCCCGGGCTCCTTTTGGGGAACCGGCGGGAACACTAATCGCGAAAAGAGGTGAAAACCCCGGGCGGGGCAAACAGTTGTCCTGCCCGGGGGCAAACGATGGCGGAAAACGAGAAAGTGCTGCAGGCGGTAAAGGAACGGGCCGTGGATGGTCGCATTCCCTGTGCGGAGGCCAGGCGGCTGGCGGCGGAACTGGGTGTACCCATTGGCGAGGTCGGCCGGGCGGCGAACGAGTTGAAGGTCAAGATCGTATCCTGCGAACTGGGATGCTTCTAGCCGTGCATCCGGACCAATCCGGGCGAAGGCGGGCGCGGCATGGCTGAACTCTTTACCGTGCTGACGGTTGACGCGGCGCGGCGGAGACTGGCTTCCCACCTGGGCCCGCGTCCCGCGGAGGAGGTGGAACTGGCCGCCTGCCTGGGCCGGTCCCTGGCGGCCGATGTCTACGCCGCCGAGGATCTGCCCGGCTTCGACCGTTCCACGATGGACGGCTTCGCGGTGCGGGCGGCCGACACTTTCGGGGCCTCGGAGGGCCTGCCGGCCTACATGGAACTGGACGGGGAGGTACCCATGGGGGCGGGGGCGGGCGGGCCGCTCGCCCCGGGCCGGGTCCGGCGCATTTCGACCGGCGGGATGCTGCCGCCGGGGGCCGACGCGGTGGTGATGGTGGAATACAGCGAGGAGGTCGACGGCTTCCTGGTGGGTATCACCAGGCCGGTTGCCCCGCTGGAGAACGTCATCCGCCGGGACGAGGACGCCGCCCGGGGGGACAGGGTCCTGACCAGGGGCATGCGCCTTACGCCTCAGGACCTGGGTGCCGCCGCCGCATTGGGCCGCACCGGCCTGAAAGTTTTTAACCGGCCGCGGGTGGGCATCGTTTCCACCGGCGACGAACTGGTGCCGGTGGCCGCCGCGCCTGGTCCCGGCCAGGTGCGCAACATCAACTCGGTCATCCTGGCCGGCCTGGTGGAGGAAGACGGCGGTATTCCGGTTTTCCACGGGATCGTGCCGGACCGGTTGTCCGAAATAGAGGCCGCCCTGCACGAAGCGCTGGCCGGGTGCGACCTGGTCCTCTTGTCGGGCGGCAGTTCGGTGGGCAGCCGGGATTGGACCGCCCGGGCGATCGCCTCCCTGGGTCAACCGGGGCTCCTCTTCCACGGCCTGGCCCTGCGCCCGGGCAAGCCGACCATCGGCGCGGTGGCCCTTGATAAGCCCGTTTTCGGGCTGCCCGGCCATCCGGTTTCGGCCCTGGTGGTCTACCTGCTGCTGGTAAGGCCCCTGGTGCGGAGGGGGGACTATACCGTTCCCCCGGCCTTCTGGCCGGCCCGGATCACCCGCAGCATCCCGTCGGCCGCCGGCCGGGAAGACTACGTGCGCGTCCGGCTGAGGGCGGAAGGGGAAACCCTCTGGGCCCAGCCCGTTCTGGGCAAGTCGGGTCTGATCAACACCATGGTGCCATCCCACGCCCTGGCCAGGATACCACCGGCCAGGGAAGGTCTGGAGGCCGGCGACCCGGTTGAGATATATCTCCTGCGAGGGGGCCCGGACAGTTGAAGCGCACGGTTTTCCTGGAGGATGTCCCGGTGGAGGCGGCCCGGGAACGGTTTGACGCCCTGTTGGCGGAGACCGGCTGGTCCATGCCGGGTGGTACGGAAGAAGTACCGGCGGCCGAAGCGACCGGGCGGGTGACCGCCGGGCCGGTTTACGCCGCTTTATCCTCACCCCATTACCATGCCGCGGCCATGGACGGCTTTGCCGTCCGGGCGGCCGGGACCTTCGGGGCGGCCGAGACCTCCCCCCGCCGCCTGCGGGTGGACGAAGACGCCCTGCCCGTGGACACCGGCGATCCCCTGCCGGCGGGAACCGACGCCGTGTTGATGGTCGAAGACGCGGCCGCGGTGGAACCGGGGTTGATCGAGATCATAAAACCGTGCGTGCCCTGGCAGCATGTGCGGACCATGGGCGAAGACATCGTGGCCACGGAGATGATCCTGCCGGCCGGCCACCGCATCCGTCCGGTCGACCTGGGGGGGCTTTTGGCCGCGGGGGTGGGATCGGTCCGGGTCTACCAGAGGCCCCGGGTCGTCCTGATTCCCACGGGGGACGAGGTGGTGCCGCCGGGGGCTCCCCTGGTCCCGGGCAGCGTGATCGAATTCAACTCCCGCATGTTGGGAGGATTTCTGGCCGAGTGGGGGGCGGAGCCGGTTTACGGGTCCATCGTCCCCGATGACCGGGAGCGACTGGAACGGGCCCTGACCGGGGTCCTGGCCGGAGCCGACCTGGTCCTGATCCTGGCCGGCTCCTCGGCCGGCCGGGAGGATTACACCGCCGGCCTGGTCGGTAAACTGGGCCGGGTGGCCGTGCACGGGGTGGCCACCCGGCCGGGCAAACCGGTGATTTTAGGGGAGGTGGCCGGCAAACCCGTGGTAGGGGTGCCCGGATATCCCGGGTCGGCGGCGTTGGC
>JAJYZD010000033.1 GCA_021800315.1 Bacillota bacterium
GCAATAAAAACGAGGTATATTCGTTGAAGGTTCGCTTATTGCCCCCCCAGCCTTGAACTGGATGAAGCTGTTGAGTACTATGAACATCAGTCATCTGGTTTGGGGGTTCGTTTTTGCCAAGAAACCTCTTCCGCCATTGAACGCATAAGCATCATGCCAGAAGCATGGACAAGGATAGGTAAGTACACAAGGCGCTGCCTTTTGAAAGGTTTTCCTTATGCTCTTTTTTGGTTGGTGCATCTTCACCGAGATCCAATGCATTACAAGGATAAAACTGTGTAGATACACAAACTGAATATGTTGCCAAGGATATTATACATATTTGCGACATAATGTCCTCTTTACCGGTCGTTACAAATGTCCGCGGGCGGCAACGGGGGCCTCCGGTCTTGAAGAAAGGCCCCAACCGACCGGCACCGCCTGGTACCGCCGGCCGGGGCCTTCGGTTCGCGCTGACCCAGGCTAGGATCCCTTGACCGTAACCTGCTCGTCCGGAGTCAGACCCTGCTGTCCGTTTACGATCACCTGGTCGCCCGCCTGGAGCCCGGAGTCCACCACGGTTTTCCGTCCGTCCGTGGCGCCGAGCTGCACCGTGCGCTGCTCGGCCTTGCCATCCTTGAACACCCAGACCGTCGTCTCCGCACCCTGGCGCACCACCGCCTGGTTGGGAACCAGGAGGTAGCCGGCCGTATCCTCGTTGAAGGTCACGCCGGCGAACATGCCCGGCTTCAAGCTCCCGTCCGGGTTGGGCAGGGTGACCTCCACCAGGTAGGTCTTGGTGTTGGGGTTGGCCGCCGGCGCCACGTGGCTGATGGTCCCGGTCAGGACCCGGTCGGTGGCGCCGGTAACGGCAACCTGGGCCTTCTGCCCGACCTTCAGGCCGTTGACCTGGTTCCCGCTCACGTTGACCACGGCGTAGACCGGATCCAACTGGACCTCGACCAGCAGCGGGGTCGCGCCCGGCGCCGCCGGCGGCCCCCCGCTCATGCCGCCCGGGTCGATGTTGCGGGCGGTGATGATGCCGTCGAAGGGCGCCGTCATAATGGTGTCGTTGTAAGCGGCCTGCGCCGATTGCAGCCCGGCCTCGGCCGTCTGCAGGGCGGCCGGGTCCACCTGTTTGTATTTGACGTCGGCCGCCTGGTAGGGCAGTTGGTACTGGTTATCGAAAACGTACTGGGAGATGGCTCCCTGAGCCAGGAGGGCCTCCCCCCGCAGGTAGTTGGCCTTGTCCGTGTTATAAACCACCTCGTCCGCCTGTTCCCCGGCCCGGGCCGTGGCTATGGCCGCCTTGGCCGTGTTCAAGGCGGCCGTCTGCGCGTTCGAATCCAGGGTCAGGAGAACCTGGCCTTTTGTGACCGCGGTGCCCACATTCACGTTCACCGCGGTTACCCGGCCGGCCACCATGGTGAACAGGTCGGCGTAATGCACGGCGGCGAGCCTGCCGCCTACCGAGGCGCTGTTGCTCAACCGGCCCCGGGCGACCACCGCCGTTTCCACCACCGGGGGACCGGCGACCGTGTTGGCCGCGCCGCAACCGGCGAGAACCAGGGCCAGGACCGCGGCCAGGGGAAAAATAAGAACGCGTGCTTTTTTCATTCTGCTCCCTCTTCCCTCCAAGTCTTTGGTTGATCCCTAAAATTCCTTATCCTGGGCAATAACCATCATCTGCTCCATGGTGGCGACCATCCGCTCCACCTCGGACAGGGACATCCGGTCAAAGTGCCGTGCTATCATGTTTTGCCGCTGTTGCAGGAAAGCGCTGACCGTCTTCCGCCCTTCCTCGGTCAATTCCAGGTAAACCAGGCGCCGGTCCCCCTCATCCCGCCGTCTGACCACCAGCCCCTGTCTGGCCAGGCGGTCGGTCACCCCGGTTATGGCGCTCGGGGAAACTCCCCAGTCCCCGGCCAGTTCGCTGACCGTGAGGCGGCCGTGCCGGCCGATGAGCGTAAGTACGAAAAGCTGGTTGCCGGTCAGGCCCGGCATGACCTGGATATAGAACTTCGCGTAAAACCTGCGCAGCCAGAAATAGATGAATTCGCCCGTCCGCCGGTAAGCCAGGGACCTCCTTTCCTCCTCGTCCAATCCTGTCGTCACCTCCGCCGTAGGGCCGGCTTTCGCGTTATCGGGGCCGGCCATTGTTGTAAGCGGCCACTTCCCTGGCCCGTACGGCGTCCACCCGGCCCTTGGTCAGGAAAAAGACCAGGGGCACGGCCAGGGCCAGCATAAGCGCCGCCGTTACGAAGGCATCGTCGATACCCAGGGCGAAGGACTGCCGCCGGGCGACGAGCGAGAGCACGTCGAGCGCCGCCGACCGGCCGCCCGGGAACGACGACAGCCGGTAGACCGCACCCGCGGCCGGGGCGGAGCCGTAGGTCAGGGTGGCGGCCAGCCAGTTGTAATGGAAAACCTGGCGGCTGTCCATGACGTAGACCAAAAAAGCGATACCCAGCGAGGCGGCGATTTGCCGTACCAGGTTGTTCAAGGCCGAGGCCCGGCTCACCAGGGCGGCCGGGATGGTATACATTCCGGCGGTGGTGAGGGGCATCACGGCCAGACCCAGGCCCACCGCCCAGAAAACCAGCGTGATCTCAATACCGTGGTAGCTGGACAAAACACCCAGGTTACGCATGCCGTAGGTGACAATGGATGCGGTGACCAGTCCGGCAAAGCCCGGCCAAAAGGCGCCCACCTTGTCGAAGAGCCGACCGCTGACGGGCATCAGCACCCCCGTGGTCAGGGCCATCGGCAGGAGCAGGAGACCGGTCTGCAGGGGCGTGTAGCCCAGGAGTGTCTCCGTGAAGATGGGAACCAGGAAGATCACCGCAAAAAGACCGATGGTCGAAAGGGCGACGGCCAGGAGGCTCACCGTGAACACGCCGTTTTTCAACAGCCGGATGTCGAGCAGGGGTTCCGGGTGGCGCAGTTCCCAGAGAGCGAAAAGAATAAAGGCAAAGGTCCCGGTCACCAACAACACCACGATGGGCAGGGAAGTCCAGCCCTTGTCCTGGCCTTCGGCCAGCGCGTAGAGAAAGGCGAACGCTCCCCAGGCCGCCAGAAGAAAACCGGCCACGTCCGGTTTGAGGTTGGGCCTCCGGGGGAATGCCGGCAGCACCAGCAGCACCAGGATCACCGCCACGATACCGATGGGGATGTTGATGGTGAAGATCAGGCGCCAGGTGAAACGGTCCGCCAGGTAGCCGCCCAGCGTCGGCCCGACGGCCGGCGCGGCGGCGATCGCGATTCCCCACAGGCCCAGCGCCATGCCGATCTTCTCCCGCGGCACCATCGAATACATGATGGTCAGGGAAAGAGGCATGATCATCCCCCCTCCAAGAGCCTGCAGAACCCGGAAGGCGATCAGGACGCCGTTTGACCAGGCCAGGCCGCAGAGCAGCGAACCGGAGGTAAAAACCACCAGGGAGAATACGAACATTTTTTTGAGGCCCACCCGGTCGGCCAGAAACCCGGTCGCGGGCACGACCACCCCGGAACCCAGCAGGTAGCCCGTCGACACCCACTCGATGCGGTTGGCATCCACGCCGAACACGGCCATGAGCTTGGGAATGACCACGTTGACGATGGAAGAGTCCAGAACGGCCATGAACGCGCCCAGCACCACCACCAGCAGGGGTATCAGGGGGAACCTGGTATCCGGGTGCAGTTCCCCGTTGACCGTCAGGTTCGGATCAACGAACGTTCCTTCCACGGCGTCTTCCCCCCGGTTACCTGATGTGGATCTTGACCTCGGCGCTCAGTCCCGGTACCAGGGTGACTCCCTGGTAGTTGTCGATGGAAATCTTGACCGGCACCCGCTGTACCACCTTGGTAAAGCTGCCGCTGGTGTTCTGCTCGGGGAGGAGGGAAAACTCGGAAGCGGTGGCTTCGCCGATCTGGAGCACCCGCCCCTGGAAGGTGTGTCCGGGAAAGGCGTCTACCGTAAAGGTGACCGTCTGCCCGGGCTTAATACGGTACAAGGCGGTTTCCTGCACGTTGGCCGTGACGTACAGACTGTGCAGGGCGGCCATCTGGACCACCGGGGAACCGGGCACACCCATCTCCCCGACCGCTCCCAGAACCTTGATTATGGTGCCGTCGATGGGCGCCCGCACCACCGCCAGGTCCTCGTTGGCGCCGGCCGGCAGGCTCGAATCGTCGACCCGGGCCACGATTTCCCCCGCCGACACGTGGTCCCCCGTGTGGACGTAGATGTCCAGCAGCCGGCCGGTTATCTGCGGACTCAGGCTGACTATGTTATAATCCACGTAGGCGTCCTGGGTGCTCACGAAATAATGGTTTTCGTACCAGTAGTAACCGAAGATCCCGGCCAGGACGACCACCATGGCCGCCACAACGATGATGATGGGTTTTTTGTTGTTCAACCGAACGACTCCTCCCTGCACACCTTCATGACCACGCACCCGTATGCCACCGCGAGCCGGTACCGGAGGCGCCGGCTCCAGCCGGCGTAGAACCCGGACCGGATTATTTTGCGGCCGATCCCGGGTAACCCGCCCGGACGGCTTACCCGGACAATAAAATCCAACGATACTATAGAGGAGAACACCGCCCGAATGTCGAACCTGATTTCGTAAGTACTTTTAGAGTCAAATAATTTACCTAGTTAACTATAGGGCAGGGAGGGCACATTGTCAATACCGTCGCGTTCGGCCGCAGCCGTGGTTTAGCCCGGGGATTCCCTCGTGCCGGCCTTTACCGCCCTCTGGACAGGTCTGCGCCTGTCGGATCGCGACCTCGGCCTGGAGGGGATCCACGCCTTCCCGAACTTCCCGGACTTCCGTATTTCGCACCACCTGAACAGGCCTTCGGCATGGTGGGTCCATCCGCGCTCGCTGGCCGGGCCCGTCAACATATTTCCGACACATGCCGGAAACTGTCTCGAAAAAACTTTTCCGGAGTTGGAACATTAGCCGCCTGTTTTTAGTCTAAATTGGTGACGGGTAATCCATCCGCCGCCATGGGGGGTCACCCTATGGATGAAAGCCAGGAACAGCGCGAGCTGGCCGCCCTGGATGAATGCCTGCGGGGCAACAAGGCAGCCTTCGAAGTCCTGGTGCACCTGCATGAAAAGAAGATCTACAATTTTTGCCAGTACTTGAGCGGCAACAGCGAAGACGCCGAGGATTTGGCCCAGGAAGTCTTTATCAAGGCCTTTTACAATCTCAGCGGCTTTCGCCGGGAGTCGTCGTTTTACACCTGGTTGCACAGGATAGCGGTCAACACTTGGATCAGTTGGCAGCGCAAGCACAGGAACACTTCCACCGTACCCCTGGAAAAGCAGGGGGTGGACGGAAGCTATGCGATGGACCTGCCCGATCCCGCCGCCGACCCGTTGGACCAGGCCCAGGCGGCCGAACTGAGGGAGTTTTTCAACAAGGCGCTTGATTCCCTGAATACGGAATACCGGGCGGTGCTCGTCCTGCGGGAAATAGAAGGTTTCAGTTACGAGGAAATCGCCGCCAGCACGAGTGTGAGCGTCGGAACGGTAAAATCGCGGTTGAACCGGGCCCGCCAGATCCTAAAGGACAAGATAAGGGAATTCTCCCGTGCGTAATGAAGGGGACCGGTCATATCATAAGTATTATGGGAGGAGGTGGGGCTGGTGGATTGCCGGACTGCCCGGGAAATGAGTTCGCGTTTGCTGGAATGGGAACTGTCAGCCGGCGAGCAGGCCGACCTTCAGCTTCACCTGGCCGTTTGCCCGGATTGCCGGGAAGAGCTGGACTCTTGTTATACGCTCCACCGGGCCTTGGTCCAGGCGAGGCGGAACCCGGCCGAACCGCCCCGGGACTTGGCCCTGCACATCATGCGCGAGGTCAACAGCGCGCCGTCTTTGCCGTTGATGATCCACCGCTCCAAAGCCGCCTTGATCCGGCGGCTGGAGGAAATCCACCTGGTACTCAAAACCCCGGGCCGGATGCGGACGGCTTTCTCGGCCGCCGCCGTGGCCCTGGTGGCCGTGGTCGCGGTGGGATCGCTGTACCTGAACACCGCGGGGCCACTCACCGTCACCCCTCCCAAGCCGGCCCCGGTGACCACTCCGGCGGCGCGGCAACCAACGGGTTCACCCGTGTCGCAGCCGGCGAAGGGTAACAGCCCGCCGCCCACCTCCCCGTCTCCCCGACCGCCATCGGTTGCGCAACAGGCCGGCGCCTCCACCGGCACCATGACCTCGGTCTGGGTAGACGCCAGGAACCTGGACGCGCTCAACCAGGAACTCAGCGCGATTGCCGGCCAGCATAACGCAGGCTACCGGGTTTACTCGCTGAACAACGCGCCGGGCGGGCAGAACAAGGAGATTGTGCGGATCACGGCCGGCACGACCGGTATCACGGACCGGATCCTGTCCACCGCCGCGGCGGTCGGCCGGGTGGTCAATACGGTGACCACCACCGGACCGAACGGACACGACGTCATCACGGCCTTTGTGAGCGGACCCGGACAGTAGTCGCCCGGCCCCTGGAAATCGTCGGCCCCGCCTGTGCCAGGCGGGGCTTTTTTCCGTCTTCGTCCGCGGGGGAACTCTTACCAGACCACCCGGCGCTGCCGTTGCTGGGGCAGGGCGTGCAGCATCAAGAGGGCCCTCCCCGTGCCCAGTGCCACGCAGGACAGCGCGTCGTCGGCCACGAACACCGGCAGGCCGGTCTCCTGGCTGAGCAGCCTGTCCATCCCGTCGAAAAGCGACCCCCCGCCGGTCATGACGATGCCTTTGTTGACGATGTCGGCCGCCAGCTCCGGGGGCGTATGCTCCAACACCTGTTTTACCGCTCCCACCACCGCATCCAGCACTTCTTCGATGGCGGAGTAAACCTGGGTGCTGGTGATCGACACGGCCTTGGGCAGACCGGAGATCAGGTCCCGGCCCTTGATTTGAATGGACTTTTCCTTGGTACCGCGGGGATGGGCCGTGCCCACCTCGATTTTGATCTCCTCACCGGTGCGCTCACCCACCATAAGGCTGAATTCGCGGCGTATGTACCTTACGATGGCTTCGTCAAAGCGGTCGCCCCCCACCCGCAGGGACTGGCTGGAGACGACGCCCCCCAGGGAGAGCACGGCCACGTCGGTAGTACCGCCGCCGATATCGACCACCATGGTACCGCTGGGTTCGGAAATGTCCAGTCCCGCCCCCAGGGCCGCCGCCAAAGGTTCCTCGATGAGGAAGGCCTGCTTTGCCCCGGCCTGGATGGCCGCCTGACGGACCGCCCGCTCCTCGACCCCGGTGATTCCGGAAGGAATGCAGATCATTACCCTTGGCTTGAAGAATCCCTTGATGTTCGCCGACTTGTTGATAAAGTAGCGGAGCATCTTTTCCGTTACGTCGTAGTCGGCGATGACCCCGTCCCGCAGCGGCCTGATGGCCACGATGTTGCCCGGTGTCCTGCCCAGCATGCGGCGGGCCTCGCTGCCCACCGCAATGATGCGGCTGGTGTCGCGGTCAATGGCGACTACCGAAGGCTCCCTTAAAACTATGCCCTTGCCCTTGATGTACACCAGGACATTGGCTGTCCCCAGATCTATCCCTATGTCCAGACTACCCAGCATTTCCCCCGATGGCCCCTTTCCCCGGCACGTATAAAGGCCCGCCGGCAAGCGGGCCGTGGATACTCCCGCGGCTGTCCCGCGGGGTATACTATTCTTCTTTTTCCGCCATATTCCTCTTTTTTTAGGATATTAATAACCGGTTGGATTTAGTCTTCACCGTCTTTGTCCCGGTATTTGCGACGGGTGGCCTCGCCGCCGCGCAGGTGGCGCTCGGCCTTGTTGAACTCCAGAATTCTTTTGACTTCCGCCGACATCTTCTTGTTAAGGGAGGGAAGCCTTTCGGTCATGTCCTTGTGGACGGTGCTCTTGCTCACCTCGAAAACCTGCGCGGCCTGGCGCACCGTGGCCTGAGTGTCCAGGATATAGGCGCAGATATCGAGCACCCGCTTTTGGATGTACTCCTGCATTCCCCTTCCTCCCCGGCGCAAGTCCTGATAGATATATATGCGCGGGGAGGGTATAAATGCCGGGCGCGAAAGCCGGTATTATCTGGTTGATGCCACGGGTGCGGGACACCAGGCCAGGAGCCAGCGGGACAGCCAGCGGCGGTACTTTTCCCTGGCGTCCTGCCGGGACAACCTCCTCATCATGCGAAAACGACACCCCTCACCTTATTGTGACTGTCTGGCCGGCTTCTATTCAGAGAGCCGCCATGCGGGTGATTTCCACCCCGCTGTAATAGTGGCGGATTATGTCCCGCCACGTCGCCCCCCTGGCCGCCATGAGCGCGGCTCCCGCCCTGGACATGCCGACGCCGGCCCCCGCGCCGGAGGTGGTGACGGTCAGCTGGTCGCCGCTCAGCCGCAGATCGAAGAACGATGAGGGCAGGTTCAGCCGTCCGGCCAGGTACTGCGCCGTCATGAAGGACGTCCCCAGTTGGACGATGAGCGGCCGTCCGCTGGCCGTTCTGGACAGGACGCGCACCGCCGAATGCGCCGTAAGGCGCAGGCCCAGGAGTCTGTCCAACTCCGGCAGGGCGAAGATGTAGGTAGCCGTAGGCGCCCTCCCTTCCGCGGCCACGGTGGCCACCCTCTTCAGGTACGGCACATCCACGCCCCAGATGTCTTCGGCGTTCTCGGTGCCGTGCCCGTCCGAATCGGCGAAACTCACCGCGTCGACCGGCTGGGTGCCGTAGGTGGCGATTTCACCGCGGGTGCTCCAGACCGCGTCCAAAACCTTCAGGTAATAGAAGGGATAGGCCCATCCCCAGCGGCTTTCCATCTCCCGGGTCGAAATCCAGGGTTGCCCTTCCCGGGGGTCGTCGGATATGTCGGCGTCGACCGGCACCGGCGACGCCCCTTGCGGGACCAGGCGGTAAGCGGTCAGGCTGCGATCCGCCACGGCCTGGGCCCGCAGGGCCTCCAGCGGGTAGGTGGCCGGCATTTGGGCCGCCACCGTCCCGACCAGGTACTCTTCCAGGGGCAGCGTCACCGTCTTTTGCGTGGCCACCCGGTACAGGCGTACCACCGTTCCGACACCCGTTATCCGGGCGTGGCGCCTGGGTACGACGTAAACCGCCAACGCGGCCGCCAACCCGATGCCGGCCAGCACCCAGACCAGCCTCAGCTTTAGGCCCGGCCGCAAGCTGCCTGTCCGCAACCGCTTCCGTCTGTTCATCATTATATTTTCCATCCCCTCCGGCTATGCCCGCACTGTAAACCCGGGCGCCTTTCTTCCTATTATTGCCAATACAAACCCGCCGGATACCCGCCCGGCCGGCTTTTCCAAAAGACCCGCGGTGTGGTAAAATGGCGGTAACAGCCAGAGGGAAAGCGGAATGCGCGAACAGTCACCGACCCCACGCCTAAAGGCACCGGACGAGTGGTTGGAGAAACTGGAAGCCTCTAAGAAGCTGGACAAGATCCGGGTAGCCGTCAGAGCGACAGGATACTTTGACATCAAAGACAGTACAGGAAAACGGATCCGCCGGGGAATTGCAGCAAAGTATTGTCGCCCCTTGCAAAAAGCCGACGGTTGGCAGTACGAAAGGAGGTGTGCCGCGCTTCCTCCCTATGGATAAATCAAGGAGTTGCCGCGCGGCGATTTTAGTGACGGAGACAACGTCCGGCCGGGGCGAAGGCGTCTCGCGGGCCTACGGCCTCCTGCGCGCCGGACAAAAAACCGCGGCCGTCGACGCGATCCGGGTGGAACGGGCGCGCGACCCGGCCAGCACCTACCTCATGGCCGTGGAGGCTGATGTCTTGTGGCGGGCCGGCCGGATGGACGCCGCCGAAGACCTGCTCGGGGATGTCTTTGCCAGGGATCCGGGCAACCGGAAAGCCCTGGTCGTCAAGGCCGACATCCTTATGCAACAGGGTGCGGAGCGGGAAGCCCTGACGTTGCTCGGCACCCACCCCGACCGGGACGCCCCGCATCTGACCCGCCGCCTGGTAACCGTCAATTTCCGGCTCAAGCGGTACCGGGAGGCCCTGGCCCTGGCCCAGAAGGTGCTCCAGGCCCCGGACCGGGGCGACCCGGCCTGGTTCAAGGGCATGGCCGCCCGTTGCCTGGAGAAGCTGGGCGACACCGGGCAGGCCGTAGAGTTCTGGCAGGACAGCAAAACGCCGGAGGCCCGGATGAAGGTCATCCGCCTCAAGCTGCAGGGCCTCGCACCGGCCGTCGCTCTTAAGGAACTACAGCAGATGGCCCGCTTGGAGCGATATGACCGGGACGCCGACTTTCACGCCCTGTGGGCCGAACAACTCGCCGCCGGCGGCCGGCTTCCGGATGCGGCCGGCGAATGGCATCGCGCGGCGGACCTGCGGCCCGGGAACGCTTACTATGTAAAACGGGCGGCCTTCGCCTTGCAAAAGGCCGGCCGTCAGGAGGAAGCCCTGGCCCGGTTCAAGGAAGCGGTCCTTATGGACCCCCTTGATCTCTGGGCACGACAGGCTCTCTACCGCCTCCTGGCCGCCCGGCCCGCGGAAGGGACCGCCTATTTCCGGGAACTGCTCCGGGTGCATCCGGGCGCCGGCTGGGCGCACGGATACCTTAAGAAACTACTGGCCAGGGAGTCATCCGATGGACAAAGTCAGTGATTTGGTCGAGGTCCCCCCGGTACAAACGGTGGTCCGTTTTCACGACCTGGCGGGGGACGACGCCCGCCGGCTCGTCGCCGGTTTTCTCCTCACCCCCGAGACCGAACGGGCCCTGTCCGCCATCCTGGGGGAAATGGCCGATCACCGGCCGCAAGGACATTTTCTCACCGGCAACTACGGTTCGGGTAAATCCCACTTCCTGGCCGTCTTAGCCGCCTTGCTGGAAAAGCCGGCCCTGCGTTCGTACCTACCCGCCCTCGATCCGCTCTGGACCAACATAGCGGGCGGGCGATTCCTGGTGGTGACGGTCTCCCTGGTGGAGCACGCCGCTTTGGCCTACCTGGAAGACATCGTAACCGCCGCCGTACGCGCCGTCCTGCTGGCGGCCGGATCCAACCTGTCCCTGCCCACGCCGGAAAGTTTTCTCGGCGACGTCCAGGACTACCTGCGCGAGACCGACCCCAAACTCCTGGCCGAACGGCAGGAACTGTTCACCGGCCGCAACCTGGCCGGGGTGGTTCAACTCGCCCGCGGCCTGAAGCTGCCGCTGGCCTACGATGTCAACCGCCGGGAGGTCTTCGCGGCCTTTGTCGCCGCCTGGCGGGATCTCGGGTACGCCGGCCTGGTCGTCTTGCTGGACGAACTGTCCGAATTCCTGCTCTCCAAACCGGATTCGCCCAGTTTCAACGAAGACATCCGCTTCCTGCAGTTTCTGGGCGAGGCGGCACCCCGGCTGAGCGCCTGGATCGTCGCCGCCGTGCAGGAGCAGGTCGAGGAGACCGGCGCCATCAGTGCGGAAATCCTCAAGAAAATCAAGGACCGCTACCCGGTCCGCTTTTCCCTCTCCGCCACCCACGTGCGCAGCCTGATCGAGCACCGCCTCGTCGTAAAGAAGCCGGAAGCGCCCGCCGTAATCGATCGTCTTTACACCGGCCTGGCCGCCTCCTTCGGGCGGTTGCCCTTCACCCGCGAGGAGTTTTGCGCCCTGTACCCGGTGCACCCGCTGACGGTTACCTTCCTGCAGGGACTTTCCAACCTCTTTTCCCAACACCGGGGCGTCGTCGACTTTATCTGCCACCAGTTGCGCGGCGATCCGGCCCGCAACCTGCCCGGCTCTCTCGACTCTCCGGCCACCACCCTTCTTACCGCCGACCGGATCTTCGACCATTTCGAGGACCGCTTCCAGGCCAACCCGGAACTGGCGCCGTACTACACCACGGTCTACCGCTACTACCGGGACGAGATGCCCCGGCTGTTCCCCAACGGCGAGGACGCCCGCACCGCGCTGGCGATCCTCAAGCTGCTGCTTCTGGCAGCCGTTTACCCTTACGAGAAGACCCTGAGCCTGCCCGACATAGCCTACCACCTGCTCTCGGGCATTTCCGGCCTGGATGCCCAGGTGAACTTCGAATACCTCCAGGACATTCTCTCCCGCCTGGTCCGGGAGGGAGCCTACGTCTCCTCGCGCCCGGGCCGGGATGAAGACGGCGAAGTCTATTTCATCGACCTGGAGGCCGACGTGGCCCGGGTGGTCCGGAGGGAACTGGATTACGTGGAAAAGGGGCTCTTTGCCGGCGACGAGCGCGTCTTTACCACGCTCGGCAAGTGGGTCAACGATCCCGCCCTGCCCCTGGCCGACCTCCTGCTCAACCCGGAGGCCGAGGAAAGGGTGGAATGGCAGAACACCATCCGCCTGGTCCGCCGGGCGCTTAACGACCTTTCGACTCTCCAGCCCCTCCACCTGGAAGCCCTCCTGGCCGGACGGGAAGCCGACGTCCTGGTCTTCATCGGCCGGCCCCTACGGGTGGAAGAACAGCGGGACCACCTGGAGCGCGTCCTCCTGCCCTACCTGAAGCCGGCGGGACGCCGCGCCTGCCGGGTCGTGTTCTGGCTGCCCCGGCCTTTTGATCCGGACGAAAGCAGGTTTCTTGCCACCAGCCTGGCCCTGGCACTGCTCCTTACGAAGTACGGGTCCGACGGCACCCCGCAGGGGCGCAAAGCCCACGCCTGCGTCTCGGCCCTGCAGGCCGAAAGGGCGCCCCGCGTGCGGGAGATTTTCCACCACGCTTATACCGCCGGTTACCAGGTCCTGGGCAACTCCGACACCGTCACCGGCCCGGTCTTCGGCCGTTTTCCCGAGGCTTTGCGCCACCTGGCCGGCCACGCCCTGGACCGCTGCCACCCCGAACACTACAAGATCATGCCGCAGACCCTGTCCTTCCCGCCCACCCTGCCCGAGCGGTTCATGAACGCCCTGTTGCAGGACGCGGCCGACTTTCCTTCAGGCCGCCTGGATTCCGGCCTCGTAACCGCCTTCCACTACCTGGCCCCCATGAAGGTGGCCCGCAAGGTCGGACGGGGCTACCGCCTCGATCCCGATCCGGACGAATCCCCGCTCCTGTCCGCCTACCTCGACGTGCTGGATACCCGGATCGTGCCTCCGGCCGAGGTAGCCCGCCGCTTGCAGGAAAGCGAATTCGGTCTGGACCGCAACTCCTTTTTGCTCCTGTCCCAGGCCCTCCTGGCCTCGGGCCTCGTTGCGGCCGGAAAGGGCGGGCATCGCGTCAACCCCCTGCAACTGACCAGCCAGTCCGCCTTCTGGCAGGTGGAGTATCTTAGCCGCGGCCAGTTGGTCGCGCCGGAAACCTGGCAGGCGATTGTCCGTTCCCCGCTGGTTCCCGCCCGCCTGGCCCGGGAGAGCCTGACCCTGGGGAGCCAGGAAAAAGCCTGGGAAGTCGTCCGGGAGTTCAAGGAAAAGCGTTCGTCCTCGCTGTCCGATCTGGAGACGGGACTGCGCGAGGTCGAGCGGCTGCCCGCCCTGGCCGGGCTGGGAGAGAATGCGGACCCCGACGTCCGGACGGTGCAGGCGGTTCTCAAAGAAATCAAGATCTCCTACCCCTCCCGCCAGGGCCTGGAGTCCGCCGCCGCGTGCCTGGCCGTTAACCCCGGCCTGGGCCCCGCCCTGGACCGACTGGACAACCTGGAACGGTTCCTGCGGGACGACCTGAACCCGTTCCTGGCCCTGTACGGTTACCTGCACTCCCCCGGCCTGCGGCTCCCGGAGGCGTTCCCCGAACTGGCGGAGCGTCACGCCGAACTCCTGCGCCTGACGGACGACCGGCCGGGCCTGTCCGATCCGGACCGCTTCCGGCAGGTCCGGGAGCGTTTCGCCCGGTTCAAGGACCTGTACCGGCAGGAGTACCTGAAGGAACACCAGGCCGTGGTGGGTCCGCAGTGCTTCGGCGCCTTCGACGCCATCCAGTCCTCGGCCGCCTACCGGCTTTTGGAACGCTTCGGCGCCGTGGCCGGCTTGACCGCGGACCACGACCTGGTGGGCGTCAAAAGGATGCTGGCGCGGGTTTTCGAAAAACGCTGCGCAAACGACCGCGTGGCACGGGACCTGGAGATATCGCCATGCTGCCCCTGCGGTTTTGAACTCGGCCAGGCGGCCTCCGGCATTACCCCGCAAGCGGTGGCGGGAGCGGTGGACGCCGGTCTGCGCGAGTACCTGGCCGCGTGCACGGAACCGCACCGCTACCAGAAGATCGTGGGCTACCTGGCCGCCATGGAAAACGCCGGTCGGGGAACCGGCGCCGCCCCGGTACGCGAACTCCTGGGCCTCAGGCCCGACGACGGGGATTTCCTGGCCCACCTGGAGAGAGTGTTCACCCATCACACCGCGGAAATCCTGAACAAGGCCCTGGCCGGGCGGGCCCGCCTGGTGGAACGGAATCTGGACGAACTCTACGAATCCCTGGTCGACCGCAGTTTCGCCCCGGGCGACTTGAAGCGCCGCTTCGACGAATGGCTCACGGCGCCCGGTCCCCTGGCCGAGGACGATTTCATCCGCGTAACCGGCGGCCGCAGCCATGACCAGGCCTACCCGCCGGAAGAGGAGGAGATCCTCAAAGCCCGGCTCGCGGACTTTCCGGAATTGGGACCGCTGTACCGGCGGCTGGGCTACTCCTCCTTCGCCCTGGTCCTGACCACCGTGGCCTGGCTGGCTTCCTACGACCAGCCCGCCGGCGAGTCGGCCGAACTGACCGGCCTGGCCGTCCCGGAAGAAGACCTGGTCGCCCTCGAGGACATGGCATCCCGGTTGTTTGCCCAGCCCTCGCCGGCCGCCCGGACGGTGGCACTGGAAGCCGCCCGGTTCATCGGGGAAAAAGGTCTGGTCGCCCGGTATCTCGGCCGGCAGGAAATCCTGGTGCCGGAAATGATCGGCCGGGTCACCGGGGAGCGCTTTTTCCCGTTCATCTTCTTCCCGGCCCTGCGGCGTCTGTTGGCCCACCTGGAAACCGGCGCCCCGGAAAAAGGTCTTTTAGCCACGGCCAGAGGCCTGGCCAGGCAATCACCGGACGCTTTTTTCCCCGGGCGGGAGGGCATGGGGGCGGCGGCGAGGGTGGCCGGAGCGCTGGCCTCGTTGCAATCCCTGGCCCACCAGACCCCCGGTGACGCCCGGGGCTGGGAGCGACTGTACCGGGACCACCTCGTCCCTTTGGGATTGAACCTCTCCCTGGCCCTGGACCAGTTGGCGGGGTTACCGCTGGATCCACCCTTTGCGCCCCGGCGCAAATTGGCGGAAATAGGGGAGGCACTCGGGAGTTGCGGGGAATCCTTCGGCCGTTTTCCCGCGGACGGCGAAAAGGGGGCCTCCCTGGCCGGTCTCCTGCAAAGCAGGAAAAAGGAACTGGTCAAGAAGACCTTTCCCGCCCGGGTGTACCACATTCTGCTCGACGGCCTGCGCCTGGACCTGTGGGAACACCTGCTGGCCGCTTTCGCGGACGGGATACCGGGCGGGCGGGTGATCACCCACGGACTGACCTGGGCCGTCCTGCCCACCACCACGGCCAGCCAGTTCGAGGGGCTCGCCGCGGCAGGACTGGACTGGCCCCGGGTGGCCGCCGCCGACTTGGTCCGGGACCGCGAACTGGACGACATGGGACGGGAAGACCAGATAATTTCGTTTGGTTTTCCCGACACCAAGATCCACACCTCCAAGGACGGCCTGACCATCCTCGCCCAGGAACTGGCCCAGGCCTTCGAGCGGGAGGTTTTGCCGCTCATCCGGCGGCTGCCGGAGCGATCCCTGTGCCTGTTTTTCGCCGACCACGGTTTCCGGGAAAACCCGCAGTTCGAGCCCCATGACAAGTATGCGGCCGCCCGCTACACCCACGGCGGCAACAGCCCCTGGGAGGTGCTCTGCCCCTGGACGGCGTACTTCAAGATCAAATAGGTCTTCAAACGGAGAAAGGAAGGGATTGCCAATGGCTGGTTTGTTCAGCCCCCTGGAAACGCCGGGCCTGAACCTGAAAAACCGGGTGGTCATGCCGCCCATGGCCAACTACCTGTGCGCGGAGGACGGCGGCGTCACGGAGCCCCTGCTGGAACACTACCGGGCGCGGGCCGGCCGCGACATCGCGCTCCTGATCGTGGAGCACAGCTACGTGCTGCCTTCCGGCCGCGCCCACAAAAAGCAACTCGGCCTGCACGACGACCGGCTGGTGCCCGGGCTCAAGAGGCTGGTTGAGGAAGTGCACGCCGGCGGCGCCCGCATCGGGATCCAGATCACCCACGCCGGGAGCAACACGGGCGCGGAGGTGCTGGGGGAGCAGCCCCTGGCGCCTTCGGCGGTCCCTCACCCGGTGCGGGAAGGGGCGGAAATACCCCGGGAGTTGTCCGCCGATGAGGTGGCCACGATAAGGGAGGCCTTTGCCGGGGCGGCGAAACGAGCCGTTCTGGCCGGCTTCGACATGGTGGAGATCCACGGCGCCCACGGCTACCTGTTGAACCAGTTCTTCTCGCCGCTCACCAACAAACGCTCCGATCAGTACGGGGGCGGCCTGGAAAACCGGCTGCGCTTCCCCCTGGAGGTGGTCGCTGCCGTACGGCGGGCCGTCGGCTCCGACTTTTGCCTCTTCTACCGCTTCGGCGCCGACGACCGGCTTCCGGGCGGCGTCACCCCGGAGGAAGCCCAAAAGGCCGTCCCTTTTCTTACGGAGGCCGGTATCAACGTGCTGGATCTTTCCGGCGGCCTGTGCGGGCCCCGCAAGACCGGCCGCGGCTTCTTCAACTACCTGGCCGAAGCGCTCAAACCGGTAGCCCGCATCCCGGTGCTGGTCACCGGCGGCCTGGAGGATCCCCTTTTGGCCGACAGCGTCATCCGGAACGGCACCGCCGACCTGGTGGGCATAGGGCGCGCCCTGTTGGCGGACCCGGACTGGGCGGTCAAGGCCCGAACGACCCTCGCGGCTCAATAGGCCCCGGAGACGACGGTGGCTACAGGGATGTCCGCTCCGAAGGCGGACGTCCCTGTCCGGTCAGAACACCATCGGCACGTAGCCTTCGGCGATATAGCCGGAAATGAGGGAACCGATATAGTCCACCTTGTAGCCCAGGGCTTCCAGGTTCGTGGAAACGCCCTGCTTGTCCGGGATGGCCTTACAGGCGACCGGGGCCTGGTGTTTCAGGACCAGGGCCATCATCTCCTGCAGTTCCCCGTCCCCGGCCAGGAGCTTTTCCGCCGGGCCGAACAAGAACACCCGGACTTCCTCCAGCCACTTGTGCTTCAGGGCGTTCCCCGCTTACAGGAGACCGGTCGCCGCTTTTTCCTTCTCCCCGGTAGCGATGATAACGAGCACTTTTCCGGCCACAGCGGTTCACCAGACCTTTCTTTCCTAAACTGTCGTTCCTGCTACAGTTCCACGGAATACCCGGCGTGGGTCCGCCGCCAGCCGAGGTTCCCGTAGAAGCGGTGGGCCTCCGGACGGTTGATGTTACTGGTCAGGGTAAGTTTGTAGCAGTTGTTGGCGCGGGCGATTGCCCCGGCCCGCCGCATAAGTTCGGTCCCCACTCCCTGACCGCGCAACTCCCGGGCCACCACCACGTTTTCCACCGCCGCCCAGGGCCGGCCCCGGTGGCCCAGGTTGGGTACGATTACGACGGTCAGGCTGCCGGTAATCCGGCCTGCCCGCTCGGCGACCAGGATCTGCTGGCGGGGATCGGCGGCCACATTGTCCCACAGGGCTTCCTCCCCCGGCTCGGGCCCGTGTCCGGCCGGGTCGTACACCCCTTCCAATTCGCGGTAGAGGGCGAAAATAGCGGGCGCATCCGCCCGGACGGCCGGACGGATCAGCAAGAGAGCTTCTGCTGCCGGGTTCATTGATCATTTACTCCTTCGGGCTTTCCATCTCGTTAACCATTGTTTTCAAGAATACGATGAACTCGCCGAAGGCGTTACGCAATAAGGACCACACTTCGTTTATATCACGCACCAAGTGGTCCGTCTTTCTCCAGCGTAACTCTTTGGCATAGGCATGACGAAACAGATGTCTGAACGCTTTGTACTCCCCGCCACGTATTCATCGATAGAAGGGCGAGCATCCCGGTCCGGCAACATACCCACCATCCTTCGGGCTCAAAGTCTTATCCATAGTCTACACTGCGCGGCAGAACCTGGCAAGTGCCGCTGCCCGGTTCCGGCGGGCGGGAACAAGCCGCCCCGGGGACAACCGTATCCTCCGGGCGGCAATGTCCGCAACGGTAACCCCTGGGGTCAGGCTACTTTGCGTCGAGTAGAGAGGGGCCTCGGAGTCCTTGCTGCTGGTCGATCGGAACATCTGCACCCTGATGCCCGTCTTGGCATCAAACCCCTTGGCTATTTATCGGCCAGACTGACCTTTAGGCCCCGCGGTATACACCACCAGGGTGTTGTCCGCCCCGCCGGAGGCGGTGGTGGCGTTCCCCCGCACCCTGACACTGTCACCACCAACGGACACCCTTCCCTTTGGCTAACGGTTGGTACTGCCACCGTAAGGGACTTTCACCCTCAAGCTCTCGCCCATGCCGGGCGCACCGAAAAAGGCCGGGGAACCTATCCCCGACCCTGACCCTGTCTGGACCCCTTGTCCACGCCCCGAACAGGATCATCTCCCTACTTTCCGGCCTTCCCCGTGAGGTGATCGATGTCTAGTCTCAGTACCACCGTGGTACGGAGGGACTCGGCCGCGTATACCCGGCCCTTTTCCCGGTATTCGTCCGTCGTCCCATACTTGTCGATCAGGGCGACCAGGGCTTTCTCCTTCTCCCTGTGCTCATCGACTTCGCTAACCGTCCCGAATACAATCGCGCTTGTATACCGCATGCTGAACTTGTCGGGCAAGGGTTCGGCTTCCCCGACTACGCAGAAGGAGACCTTGTCGTCGTGCCGGATGTGGGCCAGCTTCTTGCCCTCCGGGGCGCAGTGCAGATAGATCCGGCCGTCGGTATAGATATAGCTCAGGGGCACGCCGTAGGGGCAGCCGTCCGTATTGTTCATGGACAACACGCCGTAGTGGCACGCCCGTAAAAGGTCTTCCGTCTCCGCCTGACTCATCTGCCGGTCTAGCCGCCGCATGGTTTCAGCCATGTTTCTTCCCTACCTCACCGATGTTCGGTTCTTCCCCGGGGGTCGCCGGCCGCACCGGGAAGAACCTCTGCGCTGCCGATAACCGCCGATAAAGTGTAACGTCGGTTTTTCCTGGCGGCGCTTTCCGGACGTAACCAACCCGCATCCACCCAACCCCGGACCAGTTCCCTCGCCGTTCGATCCGAGACGCCTAAAGCACCCGCCACGTCTTGGGCGGCAATTGTTTCCTGGTTGGCGAACAAGCTTAAAACAACCCTGGCCCTTGGTCCAGGCGCCGCGACTCTTCCGGCTCGATGGCGCTACCTTGCGCAGCAAGCCTTAAGGCCTCGTCTTTTACCGCCGTGAACACCGCGGCGGTCGTCCGCAGGAAGTACGCCAGCCAGGCCGTCATGGCGCCCATCGGAAGCGGAACATCCCCGGCTTCTGGTGGAAGACAGACGATAGCCCCGCTGCCGCTGTCCCGGATGACATTTTGCCCGTCCCGGTAGGAGGTTGGCTTTCGTCTTAAGCCCTTGGTCAGCATAGCATGGACTTTGCGGATCAGGTTCTCCGAAAAGCGCGCCTTGAGCCGCCTGTCCCTCCACCCAAAGGAGCGCGTTCCAGTAGTTGCGGACCTCGCTTACATCTCGGTCCTTTCCCCGGACCTGCTCCCCGCTGATGACCGCTTGCGCTTCGGCCAGGGTGAGGCGGTTGCCCTCGATAGATGTGGAATAGTGGGTCGCCCGGATACGGGCCGCGGTCCTCAGGCTGTTTTCCGCGGCGGAAGGCAACGGGGTGTGGCCGACCACGGCTGTGGCGGCATCTATTTCCATGAGGTACTTTAGGATCGCCGGCGTATAGGTGAAACCTGGTTGCCAGAGGATACTAGTGCTTGACATCAAGCTACCTTCCAGAGCTTTTTCAGCCATCATAGACTCAACAGCCACCTGCTAAAGCAGGTGGGTTTATTGCGACTGAAAGTCGCACATTACAGGCTAAAGCCTGCTGAAATGGCCAGCGGCTGGAAGCCGCCTGAAGGTTCCGACTGAAACTCGGTTCCG
>JAJYZD010000034.1 GCA_021800315.1 Bacillota bacterium
ATGGTGAACCACATTAATCCTCTCACATCCGGAAACTTTTGTCCAGCCCCTTTCGCGAAAAAGTTTTCTGGCAACCTACCTCAAAAGCCCGCCAGGTAAGGCCTCAAAGTTTCGTCCGTCAGACCTGTTGATTCCCGGCGTGCGCTACGTCGGGGTCGCCGGAACCGGAAGACCCGGTACCGGACACCCCGGTTCGATAATCGGCACCCCGGGAATTGCGCCGCCCGCGGCAAGAACGCCAGGCACGGCGGCCGGTACTGCCGGCCGTGCGCGGAGAGCCGCAACTTCGTTGACAACGGTCATCGGGAGGCCTGGCTGCCGCCTTCGAGGGGCCCCCCGACCTTCGGGCGGAAAACCGGTTAAGCCAAAAGCCCCGGGGCACCGGCCCGGCGCCGCTCTGGTTCAGCCATCATTTTTCAGCCCCGGCCGGCGCCGGAGGGCCTCTTGCACCATATTCCGCGCGTCCTGGAGGGTGGCTGCCGAAAACAATTCCTGCACGACATAGTTTAACGTATCCAGATCAGTCAAGTCGTTCACTATCTCCTGAATATCCGCGGACTGCCTACCAAAACGGATGGCGAGGAACTGCCGGGCGGCGTCCCGTTTGCCCTGTCCGTACAGGCGACCGTAGCCGGCGGAATCCTGAACATAAATATCTTCAACAGCAGGTAGGGGATCCTGCCAAAGCCAGCCGGTATTCAACCAGAAACCGGGAAGGGTTTTGGAGCGAAAGATACCCTGTGCATCCAGCGTTTCCGGATAAAACCGGCCGTCCGCACCCAAACGGAAGAATTCGGCCTTCCGGCGCTCCGGATCGATAAGCCAGTACTCCCCCACCTCCGCAGCCTCGTATTCACCGTATTTGTCCCTCCGGTCACGAGTCCGGCTGTCGGGTGAAACGATTTCCACGACTACGTCCGGACCGCCCTCGAAGAAAGCTTTCTTTAGACGGCTCACTTGTTCCCGCCGGACGAAGATTATGTCCGGTTCCCGGACCCGGCGCAAACGCTCGGGCAGCCGAACCGCGAACGGGGCATCCAAAACGTCGCCGGATTGGTAGCGGCGGGCAAATACACCCATCAGTTCGACCAAAAAGATCTTAACCTTCTGGTGGAAAGTCGTTGCCGGCGACAAAACAATTACCTCCCCGTCCACCCATTCCGCCCACGTGTCTTCGTCGCCCCACTCTAAGAACTCTTCAACGGTCATCCTCAAAGACGGCTGATCCTGGGCAGCCGCGTACTCGGCGGCCGTCTCCCGCAATTCGTCCATCCCTTCGGCACCTCCCCTACAAAAACATGAGTCAAAGTAATTTTTTCCATCTTAGCGCAGCAACGCTCCGCTTGTCAATGCCGCTTTCGGTGCGCTGCCAAAGGGCACTCCCGGGAACCGGGGACCCACCGGGGATGGGCGGATCTTCTGGATACCGCCGGTGGAATAATTGCCAACGGCCTGTGGGTGGGGCAAAGGGAATTTTGTGCTGTACGGCTGTTTAAGCCGGGATAGTGGTTGCCCTTGGGCGATACGACAGGCCGCATGTGATCTTCGCACGAGGCCTTATGCCCGGCCGGAAACCATCCGGCTCAATATCAGTAGCGCCGCATTTTTGTCCAGCGGCACATTGCCGTTGCCGCACTTGGGCGAGTAGACGCAGGCCGGGCAGCCCGTTTCGCAGCCGCAGTCCCGGATCAGTTCGCAAGTTGTGGCGGCGACCGCCTCGAACAGGTCGTAAGCCTTTTCCGCAAGGCCGATGCCGCCTTCGCAGCCGTCGTAGATGAACACGGCCGGCCCGGCCGTATCCGGGTGGAACGGGGTCGAAACGCCGCCGATGTCCCAACGGTCGCACATCACGTGCCAGGGCATGATGCCGATCATGGCATGTTCGAGGCCGTGCAGGCCCCCGCCGAAAACCATCTGCCGGAGCGCGGTGGCCGAACGCGGCTTATCCGCTAGCAACCCGGCGATATCGGGGTCTTGCCGCCGGTTTTCCCAGACCCATTCTTCCACGGTTTCGGGCAAGGTGAACCATAATCCGGTGGTGGTAAAGGTCACGGGCGGCAACTCCAACGGCTGCAGCCCGATCGCGCTGTCCCCCTTCCTAATCTTGTAGCCGGTGTATTGCTCGCAAACCGTAAGCCCACCGTAACAGACAGTGAAGCCGCGCACCGTCTTTCGGTCCGGCACGCCGGTCACGCGCAGGTCGGCGACCTTGACGGCTTCCGTGTGATAGTCGACTGCAGCCTTGCCGGCGTAAACCGTACGGGTATCCAGGTCCATCCTTTGCACCACGTAAGTCTCGCCCCGGTGCAGCAGGACCGCCCCCTGGTGGGCTTCCCGGAAAGCGTGGGCCCGGTCCAGGGTTTCCAGCAACCGTCCGTCGCAGACGACTTTGAACACGTCGCCGCCGACCCGGTCCAAGGCCACCGCGTCCGCCGCCCTGGCCCTTCCGGTGTAGACCCACCCGGAGGGGGTGGCGGCGACCAGGTAGTCGCGGCTAAGCGCCTCCAGGATAGCGCCGGTTCGGGGCCCGAAATACCTTTCGTCCTCCGGACGGACCGGCAGTTCGGCGGCGGCGCAGAGCAAGTGACCGGAAAGGATGTAGGGGTTGCCGGGGTCGACGACGGCCCGTTCGCTCGGCTTGGCGAAAAACACCCCGGGGTGCTTCATGAAATACTGGTCCAGCGGATTTTGGAAAGCCACCAGGGCGGCCACCGACTCGGAATTGCGCCGCCCGGCCCGTCCGGCCTGCTGCCAGGTGGAGATTATGGTGCCGGGGTAGCCGGAAACGACCACGGCGTCCAGGGAGCCGACGTCTATCCCCACCTCCAGGGCGTTGGTCGAAGTAATACCCCTCAGAAGGCCCTGTTTGAACCGCCGTTCCACTTCCCGCCGCTCCTCCGGCAGGTAACCGGCCCGGTAAGCCGTGACGCACCCGGCCAGACCGGGATCCGTTTCTTTTAGCTCCTCCCCGGCCCACCGGGCGATCAGTTCGGCCATGCGCCGGGAAACGGTGAAGCACAGCGTTTGCAGGCCGCCTTTCACCAAAGCCAGGAACAGGTCCCTGGTCTCCTGGTGGATGGAAAAGAGTTCCCTGGCTCCGAAATAGGGGTTGTAGAGGACGAAATACCTGGTTCCCCGGGGCGAGCCGTCGTTGTCGATCAGTTCGTATTCGCCGCCGGTAAGTTCCCGGGCCAACTCGACCGGGTTGGCGATGGTGGCCGTGGCGAGGACGAATTGGGGGTCGGCGCCGTAATAGTTGCAAATTCTTTTCAGCCGTCTTAAAAGACAGGCCACGTTTGATCCCAGGACCCCGCGGTAGCGGTGGGCCTCGTCCACCACCACGAAATTCAGACCGGAGAAGAATCGGTCCCACTTGGCGTGATAGGAAAGGATCTGGTGGAGTTCGTGCGGGTTGCTGACGATGATCCGCGCGGTGTTCCTGATCCTGACCCTGCGCCCGGCCGGCGTATCCCCGTCGTAGATGTCCGGACTCATCTTTTCCCCGGTGAGACGCTCGAAGTCCCGGAGTCCGCCCAACTGGTCGTTGGCCAGGGCCTTGGTGGGATACAGGTAGAGGGCCGTCGCTCCGGGGGCGGCTGCCAACCGTTCAAAGACCGGTATGTTGAAAGCCAGGGTCTTGCCCGAGGCGGTAGGGGTGGTAATGACCAGGTTCTTTCCCTTCCGGACCGCCGTAAGCGCGTCGCACTGGTGGGTGTAGAGCCTGATGCCGCGCCTGGACAGGGCCGCTTCAATGTGCGGGGGTAGTGCCGGCTCCACTTGCCCGTAGACGGCCGGACGGGCCGGAATAACCTCGATGTGGGCGATGCGGGGGGCGAAACGGGGGTCCTGCGAAAGCATGGCCAACAGGCCGGCGGGCGTCACCGCCACTCCTCGTGCAGGCGGGCGAAAAGCCTGGCCAGGGTGACCAGGTCCTGCCGGTTGTGCTCGATGATCGGCACCAGCGGCCCGATGTTCCCGGTCCGCTCGTAAGTCTTGTAGAAGCTGGGCACCAGTTCGCTCGGCACATCGTTTACCCGGGTGACGCCGAAGAGATGCTCCTCCAGGGTTGTCAGGCGGCAGTTGTCCATCCCGCCCCGCCAGGTTTTGCGGGAGAAATAGAGCAGGTCGTAGTGGGGATGCTCAATGCGCCCCTTTATCCCGTAATAGGCCATACGGGCCTTGAGGTACGGTACGTCGAACGACTTGCCGTTAAAGGAGACCAGAAAGCTGCCCGGGTTCAGATGGGACAGGAACAGCTTCAAAACGGCCGCCTCTTCCCCGATCTCGCGCACCAGGTACTGGCTGACCACGACCTCGGAACCGGAAAGAAAGGCCGCTCCCAGCAAAATGACCGGTGTATCCGGGGAAAGCCCCAGTGTTTCGATGTCCAGCAGGACCAGTTGGCCGGGGTCGTGGAACGACGAACAATAAAAGGCCAACGGGTGGGAGCCGGGAAACCACCTTCTGATCCAGCCGGTCAACTCGGCGGGGTCGCCCTTGCCGATGATGGCCGCCAGCCGGGCCGCCTCAGGACCGTACCTGGGATGCCTGGTCAAATCGGTTATCGTATGGTAGCCCTGGCTTTTCAGACTCTCTTCCGTCACTCCGCCGATGCCGTAGAGCAGCCGCAGGTGGCCCAAAAGCCGCTCCCTGACCGTGTCCGGGTCCAGCATGGAAAGACTGAGCGGGCTCCGGCTGTGCATCCGGTAACAGGTGCAGCCGTCCTCGCCCGCTTCCTCTCCGGCAAACACATCTTCGATTTTGCGGCCCCGGTACTGGCGAAGCAACTGTTTTCTCAGCATCTCCGCTTCCTCGTGCCCCGGTACCGCCGGTTGGGGGAACATATCCCTGGCCGGACCCTGACCTTTGAGGGTATCCAGATCGGCCGCCCGGTCGATGATCCCTTTCCACCGGTCACCCAGCCGGTCCAAAACACCGGCCGCGCTCTCCCCAGCCATATCGCTTCCCCCCTATACGCGCCGTCACGCGCCCGCTACCGCCAGGTGATGACCGGCTTGTTGCGAACGGGGACGCGGTGGTATGGGTAGCGGGGATAGCCGACCAGCATGGCCCCGAACACCTGGTGGCCTTCCGGCAGGTCCAGGGTTGCCACCAGCGGGGGGAAGGAAGCGGCCGCGGCGCCCAGGTAGCCGGCCCAGCACGCCCCCAGGCCCAGGGAAAAGGCGGCCAGTTCCAGGTAGGTCAGCGCGATGGTGCAGGCGGCCTGGGGACCTATCCCGCTTTTGGCGGCATGGGTCAGGATGACGTGGGGGGCGTCGCGGCAGACGCGGTCCTTTCCGTTCTCCCAACTCCGCACCACCCGGTCCAGATGGAGGGACCGGGCCAAACCGGGGTTCTGGGCCTGCACGTGCCGCATCCAGTCGATCACCAGGCCGGACAGTCGCTTCACTTCGTCCCTGTCCTCCACGACCAGCCAGTGCACCGGCTGCGTGTTGTGACCCGAGGGAGCGTGCCGGGCTATGTCGACGAGCCTGGCCAGGGTGCCCCAATCCACCACTTCATCCTTGTAGGAGCGGATGGAGCGCCGGGACAACAGGAGGTGTTCCACCTGGTCGGGGCCCGGCAGCAGTTCGTTTTGAACCGGTGGACATTCTTCGGCCGGCATCGTAGCCAGGGATAAGGCCCCGCGGGGACAAACCGCCACGCAGTGGCCGCAATTGATGCACAGACTTTCCGCGCCCTCCACCGGTGCCGGAAGTTCACCCTTCATTTCTATAAGGCCCCCGGGGCATTCCGCGACGCAGATTCCGTCTCTGGCGCACTTGTCCGCGTCCACCGTGAAAATTGCCACGTGTTGTATCCCCTTTAATTTTCGTCCCTTTGAGAAGATAGATTAGATGCCGGGAAGGAGAATCCTGCCGAAAGCGGGATGAAAATCGGCACCGGGGCGTGACGGGCAAACTATACCGGTAATAAAGCCGGGCAGGGCCCGCTTTATCAGTGTTCCGTCACGTCCCGCGTCAGCCCCGGCCGGTCAGATCCCGAACCACCACCGAGGCCAGGGCGAACCCGGCGACCGGTGGCACGAAGGAAATACTGGCCGGCCTGGGGCCGGGAATGGCCCGCCCGGGGGGTTCATCGGAAAAGACCACCTTGACGCCTGCGGCAATGCCTTCTTCGCGGAGCTTCTTTCTCACCACCCGGGCCAGCGGGCAGCCGTGCGTTTCCGCAATGTCGGCCACCGCAAAGCGGGTGGGGTCGAGGCGGTTGCCGGCGCCCATACTGGATACCACCGGGATCCCCAGCGTCAGCGCCCGTTTGATCAGGTCCACCTTGGCCGGGACGTCGTCCATGGCGTCCACCACGTAGTCCAACCGGTCCTGGAAGAACAGGATGCCCTTTTCCGCCGCGTATTCCTCCACCCGGAACGTCACCCGGGCCTCGGGATTGATCCGGCCCACCCGCCCGGCCATAACTTCCGCCTTGGGGCGGCCGACGGTGTCGGTCAGGGCCCCCAGTTGCCGGTTAATGTTGCTGGGTTCGAAGACATCCCGGTCTACGAGCAAGAGCCCTCCCACGCCGGCCCGGGCCAGGCCCTCCACGCAGAAGGACCCCACCCCGCCCAGGCCGAACACCGCCACCCGGCTTGCGCCCAGGACTTCCAGGGACTCCGTACCGATCAACCACGCGGTACGCTCCCATTCCCCGCGCATAAATCCCACCTCGCAAGAAAAGGAAAGACGCGCTCAGGCGCGTCGTTCCTTGAATCTAAAGCCCCACCGTGCCGTAAAAACCCAAGTTTTCTGAACCCGTTCTCACAAACGGGGGTGCCTCCTGCGGATTTTTTGCTTTCTCCTCGAAGTGAGACCTGCAAGCCACCCGCAGAGTCCGGCTCCCAATTTAATGGTGTTGGAACAAAACTTCAAAGCTCCTACGCACACCGCAGGGCAAGCCTATTCAGTTGTCTTAACGGAGTCAATTATAGCACAAGGCAGATGAAAACGCAACTTCCAAACGGCGATGGTCACTGGTTTTTTACCGCCATTTTTTTCTACTCCGGACGTACCGGCATCGTGCTCTTGAGGTGCAGGTCCCGGAGCTGGACCGCGCTCACCGGACCGGGCGCCCTGACCATCAAATCGGCCGCGCTCTGCGTCTTCGGGAAGGGAATGACGTCCCGGATGGTTTCCCGTCCGGAGAGCAGCATCAGGAGCCGGTCGAAGCCGAAGGCGATGCCGCCGTGCGGAGGAGTACCGTACTCGAAGGCGTCCAGCAAATAGCCGAACTGTTCCCTGGCCTCTTCCATGGAAAGACCTATGGCCTTAAACATCCGTTCCTGCACCTGCCGCTGGTGAATGCGGATGCTGCCGCCGCCCAACTCCACTCCGTTAAGCACGATGTCATAGGCTCGCGACAACACCTGACCCGGGTCGGTTTCCAGAATGGGGAGATCCTCGTCCCGCGGAGCGGTAAAAGGATGGTGCACAGCCTTAAAGCGCTTCTCGTCGGCGTCATACTCCAGCAGGGGAAACCCGGTGACCCAGAGGAAGGAAAACCGGTCCGCGCCGATGAGGTTGAGCCGCTGGGCCAGGTGCAGGCGCAACGCCCCAAGGGAGCGGGCCGCCACTTCCCCGGAGTCGGCCACCAAAAGGCACAGGTCTCCCGGCTTGGCCCCCAGCCGTCCGCTCAGGGCGGCCAGTTCACCGGCCGTGAAGAACTTGGCTACCGGCGAGCGCACCCCCTCTTCCTCCACGAAGAGATAGGCCAGTCCCTTGGCCCCGTACCCGGCCACATAGGCTGTCAGTTCGTCGATTTCCCGGCGGGAAAAGGATCCCGCCCCCGGGGCGGCGATGCCGCGGACAACCCCGCCTTGGGCCACCGCCGCCTGAAAGACCTTGAAGCCGCATGATGCCGCCACGTCCGTGACGTCCCGGATCTCCAGGGAAAAGCGCAGGTCCGGCTTGTCCGAACCGTAGCGGAGCATGGCTTCGGCGTAAGAAAGACGCGGCAACGGCAAAGGCAGTTCCCGGCCCAGGGTGTCCCGGAAAAGGCGGGCCATCATCCGCTCGGTGAGCGAGATGACGTCCTCTTCACCCACGAAGGATAGTTCCAGGTCGATCTGGGTAAACTCGGGCTGCCGGTCGGCCCGCAGGTCCTCGTCTCGGAAACAGCGCACGATCTGGAAGTAGCGTTCCACCCCGGCGACCATGAGGATCTGCTTGAAGAGCTGGGGCGACTGGGGCAGAGCGTAAAAACGCCCCGGATTCAACCGGCTCGGCACCAGAAAATCGCGCGCCCCCTCGGGGGTGCTGCGGCCCAAAACCGGTGTTTCCACCTCCCAGAAGCCCTCCGAATCCAGGAAATCCCGTACCGACCTGGCCGCCTGGTGGCGAAGCGCGAGTTGCCGCTGCATCTCGGGCCGGCGCAGGTCAAGGTAACGGTAGCGAAGTCTCATGCCCTCGTCCACCTCGACGCCGTCCTCAATGTAGAAAGGCGGGGTATGGGAGATGTTCAGCACGCGCAACTCACGCGCCCGCACCTCGATCCGGCCGCTGGCCAGAGCGGGGTTTTCGGTGCCCTCCGGACGCCCGGCCACCACGCCGGTCACCGCCAGAACGTACTCGTTGCGCACATCCTGGGCCTTGGCGAAGGCCTCCGGACTCGCCGGGTCGCAAACCACCTGCACCACCCCGCTGCGATCACGCAGGTCGAGAAAGATCAGCCCTCCGTGGTCCCGGCGCACCTGCACCCAACCCATGACGACCACTTCCCGGCCGGCGTCATCCGTGGTCAACCGGCCGCAGTAGCCGTTCCGCTTCAATCCCCTCATACTTTGTGCCTCAAGCATTTCGTAGCGCACCTGCCATTTTCGTTTCGTATTGACCGATGATTCCAAATATTTTAAAACCAGGGAAAAATCCAGGTCCACAAAGAACAAGGGTCCCCTTTGCGCCCCGACCCCATTTTAAGGAAAGCCTTCCTCTTTGTCAACGCCGCCCCCCGGTGATATAATGAACGACATGAAAAACGGCCCGCCCCGGGGTACCCTCGCGTAGCGCGGGTCGTGGGTCGGCGCCCCCGGCGGCCGCGCGAGAGGTATCACCATGCTGGTGTTGTTGGATGCAGCGACCATTCCCCCGGGCCGCATGATTTTTTTCCCCAAGCATAACTTTGCCAGCCACCAATTGGACATCCAGGCGGACGGACCGATAGGACTCCATGACCGGGGCGATCTCTTCGCCATCCGCAACTACGACCGGACGGTCACCGTCACGGTGACCGTCCGGGTCAGGGAACCGGTCTCCCAGCTATAGATAGGGGTTCTCCCCTCTCTCCCAGCCGATGGTGGTCATGGGACCGTGACCGGGATAGACCCGGGTATCGTCCGGCAACACCATCAGTTTTTCTTTGATCGACGCGATGAGCTGGGTGTGGTTGCCGCCGGGGAAATCGGAACGGCCCACCGAGCCGGCGAACAGGGTGTCCCCGGTCAGCACGGACCCGTCGAAAGCAAGGCAGATGCCGCCTACCGTGTGGCCCGGCGTATGGAGCACCGTCAGGCCGATGTCGCCTACCGCGATGCGGTCGCCATCCTCCAGCAGTTGGTCCGCCGGCTCGAATTCCATCCGCGCCCCCATGAAGGCGGAAAGGTTCCGGTCCGGCCTGGTCAGGCAGGGGGCATCCTTTTCATGGATGAGAACCGGGGCACCGGTCGCCTTCCGCACTTCCTCCACGGCGCCGATGTGGTCGCCGTGGCCGTGGGTGAGAATGATCTTCACCGCCTTCAGGTTCAGTCCGCTCAGGCGGTCCAGAATCTTGTCACCTTCCGCGCCGGGATCGATCACGGCCGCCTCCCGGGTGCGCTCACAACCCAGGATGTAGCAGTTGGCCTCGATGGGTCCTACGGCAAAGCCCTCGAAAATCAAGACGCATCCCTCCTCAAGAATCTTCTGTCTAGCGTTCGGTATCCAGAATGATGGTGACCGGACCGTCGTTGGCCACGTCCACCCGCATGCGGGCGCCGAAAACTCCGGTTGCCACCTCTATGCCCATATCCCGCAAGGTTTGTCCGAAGCACCGGTAGAGTTCGTCCGCCACGCCCGGCGGCGCGGCCCGGCCGAAACCGGGCCGGTTTCCCTGGCAATCCCCGTAGAGGGTGAACTGGGAAACCACGAGGACGCTTCCCCGGGAGTCTTGCACCGAACGGTTCATCTTATCCGCCGCGTCGGGGAAAATGCGCAGTCTAGCCACCTTTTCGGCCAGGCGGCGGGCGGTGGATTCCCCGTCTCCCCGGCCCACCCCCAGGAAAACCGCCAGTCCCGGTCCTATCCGGCCGACCGTCTCCCCTTCCACCGTCACCGCGGCCGCGAAAACCCTCTGGACAACCGCCCGCACCCAAAGCGCCCCCTAACCCTGGCTCGCCCGCCGGACCTCGCGCACGTCCTTGACCCGGTCGATTTTCTCCACCACGTGCTTGAACTGGTCGAGCGATTTCAACACCAGCATCATTTCGATGACCGCCTGGTGGCTTTTGGTTCCCCGGGCCGTGACCCAGTTGGCGCTGATCTTCATCTCGGTCAGGACAGCCATGATATCGCTTAAGAGACCGGCGCGGTCCGAACCCGTTATCTCCAACCGGACCTGGAAGGAGGAATCGAAGTCCTTCTCCCAGATTACCTCGATGAGGCGTTCGCCCTCCCTCTCGATAAAAGAACCCAGATTCTTGCAATCGGCCCGGTGCACGGATATGCCCCGGCCCCTGGTAATGAAGCCCACCACGGCGTCCCCGGGAACCGGGTTGCAACAGTGGGCCAGGCGGACGAGCAGGTTGTCGGCTCCCTTGACCCGGATGCCCCGCGAAGGTTTGCTCCAGTCCGCCGCCTGCCTGGCGTCGGCCTTGAACGAACTGATCTGGGTCACCTTGCGCTCGGCCAGCACCTCGTCCCTGATCTTGGCAACCAGACCCGCCGCCCCCAGGGTGCCTTCCCCGACGGCCGCGTAAATATCGTCCAGGGTATTGAGGGTATAACGGCGGCCTATCTCCAGGAGACGGTCGCCGCGGACCAGTTCCCAGTCCACGGCTTGCTTCTTCGCTTCCCGCTCCAGCGCTTCCCGGCCGCGGGCGATGTTGTCGTCCCGCTCTTCTTTGCGGAACCACTGGCGGATCTTGGTCTTGGCGTGGGAGGTATTGACCACCTTGAGCCAGTCGCGACTGGGCGTGCCGTTCTTGGAGGTGATGATTTCCACGATGTCCCCGTTGGTCAGCCGGTAGTCGAAGGGCACGATCCGCCCGTTGACCCTGGCTCCCACCGAGCGGTGTCCCACGTCGGTGTGAATACGGTAAGCCAGGTCCAGGGGCACCGAACCGGCCGGCAACTCCATGACGTCACCCCGGGGGGTGAAGACGAACACCACGTCGGAAAAAAGGTCGATCTTCAAGGACTCCATGAATTCGCGGGCATCCCGCAGGTCGCTCTGCCATTCCAGGAGGCGGCGGAGCCAGCTCAGCTTCTGGTCGAAGTTGGTCTCCTTCTGGCCGCCCTCCTTGTAGCGCCAGTGCGCGGCGATGCCATACTCCGAAGTCCGGTGCATGTCGAAGGTGCGGATCTGGATTTCCACGGGGTCACCCTGGGGACCGACGACGGTGGTGTGCAGCGACTGGTACATGTTCGATTTGGGCATGGCGATATAATCCTTGAAGCGCCCTGGAATGGGCTTCCAGAGGGAGTGCACCATGCCCAGGACGGCGTAGCAGTCCCGCACCGTGTTCACCAGGACCCTGACGGCCGTGACGTCGTATATCTCGTTTAGTTCCTTCTTCTGGGCGACCATCTTCTCGTAGATGCTGTACAGGTGCTTGGCCCGTCCCTGGATATCGCCCCTTATGCTCACTTCCTGGAGCTTGGCCCGCAATATCTTGACGACCTCGCGGATATATTCCTCGCGTTTCGCCTGGCTCTTGGCTATGGCTTCGGCCAGGCTCCGGTATTCTTCCGGCTGCCGGTACTTGAAGGCCAGGTCGTCCATTTCTCCCTTGAGGTGGTAGATGCCCAGACGGTGCGCCAGCGGCCCGAAGATCTCCAGGGTCTCGTCGGCGATCTCCCGCTGCTTGCCGGGGGTATGGTAGTCCAGGGTGCGGAGGTTGTGCAGGCGGTCGGCCAGCTTGATCAGAATCACCCGGATGTCCTTGGCCATGGCCAGGAACATCTTGCGCAGGTTTTCCACCTGCTGTTCTTCCTTGGACCGGTATTCCAGGCGGCCGAGCTTGGTCACCCCGTCCACCAGGGAGGCAATCTCCCGCCCGAAGGAGGCTTCGATCTCCTGCAGGTTCACCCCGGTGTCCTCGACCACATCGTGCAGGATGGCGGCGGCCAGGGTCTCCGGGTCGAGTTCCAGGTCGGCCAGGATCAAGGCCACCTGCAACGGATGAGTGATATATGGTTCGCCGGAAATCCGCTTCTGGGAGCCGTGCGCGCGGACGGCGAACTGATAGGCCCGCCGCAGGAGTTCGATGTCCGGGCTGATCAGGTAGACCTGGGCCCGGGACAGGAGCTTATCCAGTCCGGTGTCCTCTTTTTTTTCCGCCAGCACCGGTAACATCCTCCCTTCCCGACCGGTCAGCCCAGCCGCAATAACTCCCGCCTGAGCGCGGTGCTCTCCTCCCGCACCGAGGACAACCAACGGTAAGTGGCCGACTCCCCCAGGTCCAGTTTATGCCGGGGCCGGGCGGCAAGCTCACCGGTCACCCGGCCGCCCCGGTACGAAAAATCGACCAGTTCCAATTCCCGTAATACCGTGAGCCCTATCAGAACCTGCTCCGGCCCCACCAGGTAAGAAGGCCACCCGGCCGGTACAAACCTTGCCCCGTCGGGGGAAAAGTCAAAGTGGCCGGCGCTTTGCGCCTTCCCTCGCAGGTACAAGTACAGGGCCGCCAGAAACTCCCGGTCCGGCAGGGGATCCACAGCCTCGGCACCCCGGGGCGGCCCGAACAGGCACCACAGTTCCCGCGCGCCGGCCTCCCCGAGGGCGGCCAGGGCGCCATGCCACTCGGCCGGCGAATAGGGCAGCCGCCAGGCCACGGCCCGCCGCCCGCCTATGCCGGAAAGCCCCGGGAGGGCCGCGTAGGTGCAGACCAGGACCCTGGCCGACGCCTCACCGCTGTTTTCCATCCCCAGGTGCCGGCAGTCCGTCTCCAGGTCCGGCCGAGCCTGGCCAAGGGCGTGGGAAAACTCCAGCATCCCCTTGACCGAGGAAACCAGGACCAAGGCGCCGGCGCCGTCCGCGAGGATCCGGTCCAGCACGGCCAGCCAACCGGTGCAGGGCCAAAACACCAGGTTCCCCAACCCTGACCCCGGATCCCGGCCGGGTTGGCCTGTTCCCCCCCCCAGGCGCAGGTGGATCTGGCGAGAAACCGAATCCGGCAGAAAAAAACCGGTTTTGAGGGGGGCATCGGCCGTTTCCCCCGCCCCGTAAACGATCCCGGCCGGCCGGAAATCCAGCACGGCCAGTTCCACTTTGCGGCGCCCCTGCCACTCGTTGAGGATCGGCCGGCACACCAGGTCCAGGGGACCGGGCCCAGGCGCGTTCTGCCCATGACCGAAGGCGATGACGTCACACACCTGCCGGTCGCGGGTCACCTTGAGCTTCAGGTGGCGGCCTTCCTTACCGACGCTCTGGCAGGCTACCGGAGTGACCACCCGGCAACAGAAAACCGGCTCCGGGTTACCGGCGCCGTAAGGGGCAAAGTCCGACAGTTCCCGTACCAGGTTCTCGTCCAGGTCGCCCAGTCCCAGTTCGCCGTCCAACTCCCAGGCCGGAGCCGGCTCTCCGCCCTCACCGGCCCGGTAAGCGTTCAGGGCCAGCCTCAGCGGTTCCAGGCAGTCCATGTTGAGCCGGAAGCCGACGGCCTGGGGATGGCCCCCGTACTCCAGAAGCAGGTGACCGGCCTGACTCAGGGCCGTAAAGAGGTTGAAACCCGACCGTGACCGCCCGGAACCGCGGCCCTCGGTCCCCTGCGGCGCCACGAGGAGAACCGGCTTGTCCAGCTTTTCGGCGAGACGGGAAGCCACCGTACCCACCAATCCGGGATGCCATCCGTCCGATGCCAGGACGATGACGTCGTCCGTCACATCCACCACCTGAGCCCAGGCCTGGGCCAGGATATCCGCCTCCATACTCCGGCGCAGGTTGTTTTGCTGCAATATATCGCCGGCCAGGGCAGCCGCCTCTCCCTCGTCACCGGTCAGTAAAAGTTCGAGGGACGTCCGGGCGTCGCCCAGCCGGCCGGCCGCGTTGAGCGGCGGCGCCAGTTGGAAGGCCACCGCCCGCACTCCGGGCTCGTGAATCCCCGTAGCCTGGAGCAGGGCCCTTAAGCCGGTGTTGCCGGTAAACATCAGCCGGTCCAGCCCCTCCCGGACCAGGACCCGGTTCTCCTGCACCAACGGAACCACGTCGGCCACCGTACCCAGCATGGCCAGTTCCAGGTAGTCTTCCCCGCCCTCGACCGAAAGCCGGTTAAAGAGCGCCTGCACCAGCTTCCAAGCCACCCCCGCCCCGGCCAGTTCCCGGTACGGGTAAGCGTGGTCCGCCCGCTTGGGGTTCACGTGGGCGTAGACCGGCAATTCCCCGGGCGGTACCTGGTGGTGGTCGGTGACTATCACGGTCAGACCCAGTTCGGCGGCCAGGGCCGCCTCTTTGTGCGCGGAAGTGCCGTTGTCCACGGTCAGAAGCAGGCTATACCCCTCGGCGGCCGCCCGGCGCACCGCCTGTTCGTTGAGTCCGTAGCCCTCGGTCAGCCGGTCCGGCAGCCAGTACCCCACCCGGCCCCCCAGGCCGCGCAGGGCCCGCACAGCTATGGCCGTGGCGGTGATGCCGTCGACATCGTAGTCGCCGCAGACCAAAACCCGCTCCCCGCGGTCCAGCGCCAGCGACAGGCGCCCAACCGCCCGGTCCATATCCGGCAATAAAGAGGGGGAAGGCAGGTCGTCCAGGGTCCCATAAAAAAAGAAGTGCGCTTCCTCCACCGTCCTGATCCCCCGGGCCACCAGGATGCGGGCGGCGTGCCTGGACAGCCCCAGTTCCAGCGACAGTATGTTCGACAGCAGGGGAACGTCTTCCTTGATCCGCCAGTGACTTTTATCCATTCTCTCCCTTTTGGATCCCCCGGTATGTTTTCTACGGCCAAGCCTGGCCCGGGGGGCGAAAACACTTTCTTCCCCTCCAATTATAGCGGAGAAGAGTGGGGATGACAAGCATTGGATCTTGCGGGTCCAGGGGCTTCCCCGCTCTTCCGCGCCCTAAGCCGCGTGGCCGTGGTTCCCCCGGTCAAGCGGATCGGGCGAACCGGGGTCAGTGCTCCAGATCGCGGATATAATCGGCGAACATCTTTTCCCCAAAGGCGTAGTGCCCGCGGGCCACTTTTTCCAGGATACCCTCCTCCGCGAGGAAGTGAACAGCCCGGGTAACCTGGAAGGAGGAGGGCTTCCTCCCGCTCTTCCCGTACAAGGGATCGCCGGTGGCGACGCGGCGGGCCACAACCTGGGCACCCGGGTGGGAGGCCAAAAGACGCCACATTTCGCCGAAAGTGGGAGTCAGGCGGCTCATGGTAAGCTGGTAGGCCGCATCCAAAAGCGTACCGGTATCGAGTTCACCGTTCCAGACATCCATTACGGCATTGCCCAGGTGCATCAGGTCGCCCGGGTGTCCGCCCGCGGCTTCGGCCATATGCCGCGCAAAGTTTTTATTTACCGTAACCCCGGCCAGTTGCAGTTTGCGCCGCAGATAGCCCTCCCAGACGAGCGCCGGCACCGGCGGCAACGCCTCCAGGCTGGCGAAGCGAAAGAACGGTTCGTTCTCCCTGATGAAAAGGGCCTCCAGCAGTCCTTTGCGCGAGCCGAGGAACAGATAGGTGGAATTCTGATGGTGTTGAAAAAAGGACCGGAAGGTGCGGTAGACGTCCGCACCGAATTTGCCGGCATCCTGGAACTCGTCCAGTACAACTACGAGGTGCCGTTGACGGCGCCGGGCCAACGCTTCCCCGAGGTCCAGAACCGCGTCAAGACTGAGCTGCCGCTTTTGTTGCAGTTCCACCGCCAGGGACACCGCTTCACCAAAATCAGTCTTAATCTCCGAAAGGACAGGCAGTTGCTGGGCAACCCAGCGCAGTCCCCGGGCCAGAATGCGGTCGTTCTTCAGCACCTCGCTGGTAAAGGCAAGGGCGAAGCCTTCGGGCGCGGCATAGCGGAAAAAATCAAGGTAAACGGTCATGGTGCCGCCGGCCTGCAACCGGGCCAGGATTTCCATGGCGACAGAAGTCTTACCGGTTCGCCGCGGGGATGCCAGGATCAGGTTCTCCCCGCGTTGCAAACGGTTGACCAGGGACCGGATAATGTCTTCGCGTCCTACCAGGTCGCTGCCGGGCACGATGGTGCCCACGGGAAAGCCTGGAATCACCGCTCCTCACCCCTCACGCCAATATCGGTGTTATTATAGTACAGATTTTGGCGTATAGCAAGAGCCGGTAAGCCCTCACCACCCCACACCCGGTCGCCCGTCCGTCTACGCCGCCCGGGACGTTCAGCGACCGGTTGCCCGGCATCGAGCCCAGGATCAGCACCCGGACCGAACCATCCACCGCCGGTTCCAACGACTTAAGCCTACCCAGGACACCCACCTCCAGCCGGGTAACAGCCGCTTCCTCAGTTCTTCCGGCAGTGGCTGCAACCGCTGGACCGGCAGACGAACTCAGTTTTGGCCGTATCGGTATGAGCCAGTTGACAGTCGGGACAATCAAGCTTGCAGGGTTCAATGTGGATGAGGGCCTCGCAACCCGGCAGGCGACTGGTCAGTTCCTGCTCGATTTGGTCGCACAGGTCGTGCACCTGGCCGATGGGATGGTCTTTGGGCACCACCAGGTGGAGGTCCACCAGGCGCCGGGAGCCGGAACGGCGGGTGCGCAGGGCGTGGTAGTTGATGTAGCTCTTGGCGTTGGCAGCCAGAACTTCCTGGATGAGTTTTCCCTCCTCCGGTGGCAGTCTGACGTCCAGAAACCCCTGCAGGGCATCCCGGGACAGATCGTAGGCGATCTTCAGAATCAGGGCGGATACCAGCAGGCCCATGATCGGGTCAAAGGCGTCCCAGCCCGTGAGGTAGATCAGCACAAGACCGATGAACACACCGGCCGAAGTGAAAACATCGGTGCGCAGGTGGCGACCGTCGGCGGCAAGGGCCGGGGAATCCAGCCGCTTCCCGGCGACCAGGAGCCGGCCGGAAACGAACCAATTGACGAGCATGGAGCAGGCCATCACGACAACGCCCAGGCCCAGGTCGGTCACCGGCGCACCGATCACCAGTTTCTGAACGGAGCCGAAGACGATGAATACCGCCGCCACCAGGATCAAGCCGGCCTCCACCAACCCGGCCAGGTTCTCGAACTTGCCGTGCCCGTAACTGTGCACGTCATCGGCCGGCTTGACCGCCTCCCGTACCGAAAGGAAGGTTACCAGCGAAGCCACCAGGTCGAGGCCGGAGTGCACCCCCTCGGCGACGACCCCCATTGAACCCATGCCTATGCCGACGGCCAGCTTGAGAACGGTCAGCAAGGTGTTGGATACAACGGATATCCGGATGGCTTTGATTCTGTCGTCCATGACGGCGCTCCTCTCCGGCCCGGCCTCACACGGTGCCGGGCGGCCGGGAACTGCGGTAGAAAACTCCGTCGGAACCGCTCTCCCAGGGGATGTTCTCCACTTCCTCCACGTAACCCCGCTCTTCCCGGGTGAAACTGTCCCCGTAATAGGAGCCGCTGCCGGCCCCTTCGGCGTGTTCGGTGGTCCGCTCCACGTCCTGCCAGGCATCCTCCATGTCGTACTGGATGTCGCCGCCGCCTTCCCTTTCGGACCGGACCAGGAGATCCTGCAGGACGGCCTCCTCCACCGGGCGTACACTCCGACCCTTTTCCTCGTCCTTTTTCTTGCAGACGACGCACTTGTCGGTGTAGGGTACGGCCAGAAGACGCTCCAGAGGTATGTCCACCCCGCACGAGGTACAAACTCCGTACCGCCCGGCAGCCATGCGTTCCAACGCTTCGTCCACCGCCCGCAGAGTCAGGCGGGCGTTCTCCCGCAGGGAAAAATCCTTCGAACGCTCGAACACCTCACTGCCCACGTCGGCCGGGTGATTGTCATAGGTGGACAGTTCCCCCGTGGAGTCGCTCAGGGAGCGGCCCAGCCCGTCGTCGGTTATGTCCTGCACCAGGCCGGCCAAGCGTGTCCTCATTGCGGCCAGTTTGGCCCCGAGCATCCTCCGGTCGTCTTCGCGCAGCACGTTCTTTCCCCCGTTTTTAACATACTCGCCGGGAAGTCTCCTCCCTTTAGGGAGGAGATGAAAGGCGAAACTATTTTCAAAAAATACCTTGGGCCTTATTGAAAGCACTACCACCCAGGTATATCATAATAGTAGCTCCTTGACAATCGGTATGGGGTTGTGGCGGGTCACCAGGGCTGCCACGTAAAACCGATTCCCAAGAGACCGGTCCTATGCGAAACGTTTTGCATGCCGAAAGAACTGCTCTCTCGTAGAGCAAACTTGCGGTGTAACTCCAGGACCATGAAGCCATAAGGTCCACCTCCAGCCCCTCAAAAAGGCGGAGGTGCCTCGCAGCAGAGGGTGGAAGCTCCGCCCTTCAGGACGGGGAGGCTTCACGATGATTGAAGCTTGAACTGGACCAGCCGGACAATCTCGGCAATGTAGCCGGAAATGACGGGGAGATGCCAAAGGAGCAGCCGTTGCAGGATGTAGACGACTATCGCTCCCAGGATGGCGAAACCTACGGCCATACCCACCCCGTTGGCCAGGCCGGAGAGGAAATTCAGGTACAGGAGCCGGCCCGGTTTTTGCAGAAGCATGACGTACCGGCCGAGCTTCATCTTTTCCAGGTTGAGGTTGAACCGTTGGAGTTCTTCTTGCAACCGGCTTTCCAGTTCGCCTTCCTCTGCCACTGGCGCGTCCCCCTGCCGGATAATGTGCCCGCGGCGGATCGTTCCATGAGTCGGCCGGGGTAGCAATTTCTTCTACGGCGCGCGGAGCGGGAGCGCGGTCCCCCGCCGCTCCGGCAAAAAACAGCCGGCCCTGCACATGAGTGTACGGCCGGCATGTACCAACCCAAGGTTGCGGGACCACCGTGACGAGCCGGCCGCTTTTTCCGGTTTTCCCCCTGTTATATATGCCGGGGTGCCGGCAAAGGAACAGGGCGGGAGAAATTCCCCTTACGCCGCCTCCTGCGCCCGCCTGACCCTGCGCCGCTTATCCCACAGCTTGAAGTCCACCCACAGGGGGCTGGCGTTGAAGATGGAGGAGTAGCCTCCGCTGATGACCCCGATAAGCAGGGCCAGCACCATGGTCTTGATGGTGGTGCCGCCTACCAACAGCAGGGCCGTCAGGACGAAGATAACGGTCAGGACGGTGTTGATGGAACGGGGCACGGTCTGCCACAGGCTCAGGTTGACCAGATCTTCCAGTTCCGTACCGCGGGTGATGTTCTTACGGTTCTCGCGGATCCGGTCGAAGATGACGATGGTGTCGTTGATGGAATAACCGATGATGGTCAGGATAGCCGCCACGAAAGAACTGTCCACCTGGATGCGGAACAGGGAAAACAGACCGGTCACCACCAGGGTGTCGTGCAGGAGCGCGATGATGGCGGCCAGACCCTGCATGAACTCGAAGCGGATGGTAACCCAGATCACGATCAGCACGGAAGCCGCCAGAATGGACAGGATGGCGTTCCGGATGAGTTCGCCGCTGATCTGCGGCCCCACCTTCTGGTCCTGCTGCACGGTGATACCGCCGAACTTAGCCTTCAGGGAACTGATCAGCGCGTTGCCCTGTTCCTCGCTCAGGACCGGCATCCGGATGAGGAAGCCGGTGGCGCCGGACTGCTGGATCTGGGAATTGGCGGCCAGGCCCGCAATCCCCTGGGCCCCCAGGACATTCCGGACCTCCTGCACGGAAGCCGGTTTCCC
>JAJYZD010000274.1 GCA_021800315.1 Bacillota bacterium
CACCAGGGTGTTGCCCATGTCCCGGAGCCGCAAAAGGGTATCGATCAGGCGCCGGTTGTCCCGCTGGTGCAGGCCGATGGTGGGTTCGTCCAGGATGTAGAGGACCCCGACCAGGCCCGAGCCCACCTGGGTGGCCAGCCGGATGCGCTGGGCCTCGCCGCCCGACAGGGTTCCGGAATGCCTCTCCAGGGTCAGGTAGTCCAGGCCCACGTCGATCAAAAAGCCCAGCCGTTCGTTTATTTCCTTGATTACCTGCCTGGCGATCACTTCGTCCCGCGGGGAAAACTGCAGGGACAGCAGGAAATTACGGGCCGCCGCGATGGAAAAGGCGCTCACCTGGGCGATATGGAGTCCGCCGACCGTCACGGCCAGGGCTTCCGGTTTCAACCTGGCACCCTGGCAGGCCGGGCAGGGCCGCCGGGCCATGTACCGCTCAATCTCCTCGCGGATGCGCTGGGAGCCGGTATCGCGATGACGGCGGTTCATCATGGGTATGAGGCCGTCGAAGCGGAGTGTGCGGCCACCCGACCAGTCGCCGCCGCTTTTCAGCACAACCGGCTTGCCCCTGGGCCCGGAAAGGATTATCTCCATCTGTTCGGCCGACAGGTCTTTGACCGGGCGGAGGATATCGATACCGAAGTGTTCGCCCAGGGACTGGATCGGAAAGCCGCTGAAATAGTTGTCGGGATTGTACAGCAGCGGAATGGCGCCGTCGGCCAGGGACAGGTCGGAATCGACCACCACCAGGTCCGGATCCACCTCCTGTTTGAAGCCCAGCCCGGTACACTTTTCACAGGCCCCGAAAGGACTGTTGAACGAGAACAGGCGGGGTGAAAGCTCCCCGGTGGAAAAACCGCATTCCGGGCAGGCGGACCGGGCGGAAAACAGTATTTCCCGGCCCTCTTCCGTCACCACCAGGGCCAGGCCGCCTCCCTTGTCCAGGGCCACCTCCAGCGACTCGGCCAGGCGGGTGGCCGCTCCCTCCTTCAGAACCAGGCGGTCCACCACCACTTCCAGAGTGTGCCGTTTGTTCTTCTCCAACTGCAGCGGGCCGTCCAGGTCGACCAGGCGGCCGTCCACCCGGGCCCGCAGGAAGCCGGCCGCCCGGGCCTCCTCCACCAGGCGGCCGTGCTCGCCCTTCTTGCCCCGCACCAGGGGGGCCAAAACCTGAATACGGTTACCCGGAGGCAGGCCGAGCAAATGGTCCACCATCTGCTGGACCGTCTGGCTGGTAATGGGTAGGCCGCAGTGGGGACAATGGGGCTTGCCCACCCGGGCGAACAAAAGGCGCAGGTAATCGTAGACCTCCGTCACCGTGCCCACGGTGGAACGGGGATTGTGGCTGGCCGCCCGCTGGTCGATGGAGATGGCCGGCGAGAGTCCCTCGATGCAGTCCACGTCCGGTTTGTCCATTTGCCCGAGAAACTGGCGGGCGTAAGCCGAAAGCGACTCCACGTAGCGGCGCTGGCCCTCGGCGTAGATCGTGTCGAACGCCAGGGAAGACTTGCCGGAACCGGACAGGCCGGTGATGACCACGAGCCTGTGACGGGGAATCTCCACATCGATGTTCTTCAGGTTGTGGACCCGGGCCCCCCGGATCCGGATATTGTCCTGCATAAAAAAACTCCCGTATCAAGCCCCCGGCTTTCGGGCACCCGGGGTACCCGCCGCAAGCGGGTCAAGGGTGCGTCGGGGTGGTTGAGTATTCTTCCTTTTCCGGAATCCCCCGCCCGGGGCACCCGCCCGGAGGGTGGGTCGGGGTCCGGGAATCAGGAACACGTATCCCAAACGGCTTCGTCCACCGGGGAGTTGCGTCCCTTTTGGGCCAGTTTGAGCTCGATGATCATGTCCCGGTAGCGGGCGGCGTCTTCGAAGGCCAACTCCTTGGCCGCCTTGCGCATCTTCTCCTCAAGGACGGCGAGCGCCTTGCGGATCTCGCTGGCCGGCGGCTTCCTGCCGGAACCCGCGATGGCGGGCAGGGCATGGGTGGCCTCGATGACCTCCCGGACCTCTTTTTGCACCGTGCGGGGCGTGATGCCGTGCCGGCGGTTGAAGTCCACCTGAAGCGTGCGCCGCCTTTCGGTCTCCTTCATCGCCCGGTCCATGGACCCGGTCACCGAGTCCGCGTAGAGGATGACCCGCCCGTTGACGTTGCGGGAGGCCCTGCCGATGGTCTGGATCAGGGAACGCTCGGAACGCAGGTAACCCTCCTTGTCCGCGTCCAGGATGGCGATCAGGCTGACCTCGGGCAGGTCCAGACCTTCCCGCAGGAGGTTGATGCCCACCAGAACGTCGAAGGTGCCCAGGCGCAGGTCCCGGATGATGGAAAGCCTCTCCAGGGTGTGGATATCCGAGTGCAGGTAGCGGACCCGCACCCCCGCCTCGGCCAGGTACCCGGTGAGGTCCTCGGCCATGCGCTTGGTCAGGGTGGTGATCAGAACCCGCTCACCCCGGTTGACCGTAAACCTGATTTCGTCCAGAAGGTCGTCGACCTGACCCCGGGTGGGGCGGACCACCACCCCGGGGTCCACCAGACCGGTGGGCCGGATGATCTGTTCCACGACGCGGCCGGCCTGATCCAGTTCGAAGGGACCGGGGGTGGCCGAAACGTAGACTACTTGGCCGATCGTCCCCATGAACTCGTCGAAAGTGAGCGGGCGGTTGTCGAAGGCCGACGGCAGCCGGAAGCCGTGGTCGACCAGGGCGTTTTTACGCGACCGGTCGCCCTCGTACATACCCCGGACCTGGGGCACGGCGATGTGGGATTCATCGACGAAGAGCAGGAAATCCGGCGGGAAGTAGTCGAGCAGGGTGTAGGGCGGCTGGCCCGCGGCCCGCCCGGTCAGGTGGCGGGAGTAGTTCTCGATGCCCTGGCAGAACCCGATCTCCCGCATCATCTCGATGTCGTTCAAGGTCCTGGTCTCCAGGCGCTGGGCCTCCAGGAGCCTGCCGTCCCGCCGGAACCAGGCCAGCCTTTCCACCAGTTCGGCCTCGATGGAGGTGACGGCGCGTAGCAGGCGGTCCCGGGAGGTGGCGTAGTGGCTGGCCGGAAAGATGGAGACATGGCTGCGCCGGCCGATTATCTCCCCGGTCAGGCTGTCCACCTCCAGGAGACGCTCGACGCGGTCCTCGGCCAGTTCCACCCGGATCAGGCGTTGCGCCGCGCCGGCCGGAAAGATCTCCACCACCTCGCCGCGGGCGCGGAAACTCCCCCGGTCGAGGGCCGTCTCGTTCCGGGTGTACTGGATGTCCACCAGTCGCCGCAGGAGTTGTTGCCGCTCCTGGGTCGCGCCCTCGCGTAAGCTGACCACCAGGTCGCGGTATTCGCCCGGGTCGCCCAGGCCGTAGATGCAGGACACCGAGGCCACGATGATGACGTCCCGCCGTTCGAAAAGGGAGCAGGTCGCCGAGTGCCGGAGCTTGTCGATCTCGTCGTTGATGGACGAATCCTTTTCGATGTAGGTGTCGGTTTGCGGGATATAGGCCTCGGGCTGATAGTAATCGTAGTAGCTGACGAAGTATTCAACCGCGTTGTGCGGGAAAAAGGATTTGAACTCGCCGCAAAGCTGGGCCGCCAGCGTCTTGTTCGGAGCCAGCACCAAGGCGGGTCGGCCCAGCCGTTCGATGACCCTGGCCATGGTGTAGGTCTTGCCGCTGCCGGTAACCCCCAAAAGAACCTGGCCCTTCAGCCCGGCCTCCAATCCCTCCGAAAGCCGGGCGATGGCCCCGGGCTGATCGCCGCACGGCTCAAAGGGCGTCTCCATTCGAAACACCGTCTATTCCCCCCGAGGGTATTATAACATGGATGAGGGAATAAGCCCACCGCAGGACTCTCCCTTCCCCGCCGCCCGAATATTTGTTTGGGATTTTTGGAAAACGGAAAGGGATTTCCGCGACCTTGGTCGAAATAAACGATAATTATTTTTGGATTTGAGATAAGTGCCGACGGAACTTACGGCCGGGAGACTTCCCGGACCGGCCCCCGGCGAAAAGTCGCGGAAAATAGTACTTTGGTACCAAGCGAACAGGCCTCCGGTGTCAGGAAATTCCTCTGTTGACATGATAGGATGTAACAAGGATGACCAGGCGTTTAAGGACCTGCAGGTGGCTGGAAAGGGAGTTGTCGATGCAACTGGCGACGGATACGGGGACACCGGTGTGCCACGAGGATGCCCACCCTCCTGTCCAGACTATTTTGTTGCGCATGAAGGCCTGGGACGAAAGCCTTTACAAGCACGCCAGGCTCACGGCCCGTCTGGCCGCCAGGGCCGGCGAAATACTGGGGCTCCCGCGGGACGAACGCTTCTCCCTGGTCACCGGAGCCCTTTTGCACGATACCGGTAAAATCCTCTGGCCGGCGGAGATGTCCTACAAATCCCGACTGACTTCGGCCGACCTGCTCCTGGTGCGTACCCATCCGGAAAGCGGCTACCGCCACGTGCAGGCCCAGTGGCCGCAGGCGCCCCCCGAAACCCTGG
>JAJYZD010000275.1 GCA_021800315.1 Bacillota bacterium
GGGTGGCGAGCGATTAAACAGAACGGGGAAGAAGCCGATCGCACCGCCGAGGCTGCCGTCCTTGCCCAGGTGGACCGCGTTGATCAAAACCAGCAGGGCCGGGGCGATCCGGAACGCGCCGTACGTGAAAATGCGGTCGAGCCGAAGGTATGGCCTTTTTTGCCTTTCCATATGCCGGCCGGCAGTTGGACCGAGCCGCCGAAAACGAAATTAGAAGATATGTCATTTCACCCATCGTTCACTTTCCCGTCGCCTCATCCGAAACGGCGTTCCCACGCTGCCAATAACTCCAAGCATAAATATAACGAATTCCGTTTATTGGATATCAGGCTGCCCCAATGACGGTTTTTGTGGTATAGCCGTCTGAATTGGCCGGCGAAAGGAGTCATCCCTGCCGGACGACCGTTTGAATCCGCCTGGTGACCATTGGCGCCGTATTTCGCCCTAACAGAGCGCGGGTCGGGAATGTCCAGGCCGCCTTCGGCGGCGGCACAGGCCCCGAATCGTCATGGCCACCAGGGACCGAAACCGTGTTTCGCGCCCTTTTGCTCAAGAGAAGAGAGTCCTGCGCTTAGGCGGGAAGAAGGGCCCGCACCGCCGGTGATGGTCGACGGGAATTGCGTGATGCCGTATCACCGGCATCCTCACACCGGCATCCTCAGCCCTATGGAGCGGTTGCATAACCTACGTCGTTAGTCAGGCCGGGAAAGGGATTGAAGGAGCCCTTCCCCCGGGGGAAGGGCTCCTTCAATGGTAATTAGTTTAATGAAAGAATACGCGGTTTCCTTTAGCCGATAGGACCGACGGACAGAACCGTCTTCTTGAAGGTGGAGTTGATTACGCTGGCTGCGGAAAGATACCAGGCGCCGATGGCCGCGAGGATACCGCACCAGCCGCCGAGTTGAATTGCCGAGGCACCGCTGGCGCCCGCCAGGTTGCCGAAGCCCAGCGCGGGAAAAGCAATGATCAGCAGACCGATCGTGATGCAGAGAACCCAGTTGGTCTTGAAGCTGGCGATGAAGAAATAGATGGTGGGAATCCACCACAGCAGCAGCGTCCACCCCAGAACCTGACCGAGGTTGCCGAAAGGAAGGGTCTTGTGGAGAGCGAAGAGGAACAACAGGGAAATTGCGATCCAGAACGAACCGTACGAAGTGAAGACAGCGGCGCCGAAGGTGTTGTTCTTCTTGAATTCCCACATCCCGGCCAGGATTTGGGCAAGACCTCCGTATACCAGTGCCAGGGGGAGGAAAATAAAGACGTTGGCCGCGGGGATGATTCCGGCGTTAACCAGGCTCAGGGCCATGGTGGTCAGAGCGAACCCCGCCGTTCCAAGCGCGCCGGGATCGGCAATGTGTGATTCCTTGATCTCGTAAATCTTCTCGTCCACTTACCAGTCTCCTTCCTATTGATCTATAAACTTCCATGAGGCCGTTTTCGCTGCCTTTCTACCCCCCTTTCCCTCGATCTTTGTTCGCCGGTGTACAAACCTCCAATACTAAGATACAACGGGTTGATTTTTTTTTATAGATCTGGGTGTCCAATTAACACATTTGAGGCTATAACGGTTCCCATGTCGGCCTGAGAGGAATCATTTCCAGTCTGAACCGCTAAGGGCGCCTGAAAGTTCGTTGACCCCGGCAATTCGTCCATTGGCGGCGTATCCATGGAGGATCGGGTGGAAACGGACCTACCCGGTCGCCACCCCGGGCTGGATTTATGATACACTGTTCCAGCCCAGCGCCGGGTGAACATTCCCGTCCGGGAATTCCGACAGGGGGCGTGCGACATATTTATGGGTTATGGGCTCCGTTGCGGGAATACGCCTTTTCCCTCCGATGGTCCGTACCACCCGGAGTTTTCCCTCGCGATCCCATCGCCGGATGGTGGTAAGGTGCACACCCAGTCGCCTGGCTGCCTCTCCTGCGCTGAACATCTTTTCCATGATGATCAATTATATCAGAAAATAGGCCGCCGGTCAATACCTACACATATTACTGATTGACAAATACACTTGCTGCTACAAACCCTACATATTGAGGTGCGGTATGTCTCTTATGTAGTGCTCCACATAACCGGCACACCCACGCAAGCCTTATGCTGGCGGCCGGCGCCGACATAAAGGTGGTCTCCGAACCCTTGTGCCATTCAAGCATCCGGATCACCTACGACCTCTATTCGCATCTCCTCCCCACCGCCCAAAAGGACGCCGCCGACCGGCTTGAGAGCCTACTTAAAAGTAATTCGGGCACCAAACCGGGCATGTCTCATTTGGGCGCAAAAATTAGTTGACAGGTCTGCTCATGTCGGATCGCGACTTCATGCTGGAGGGGGTCCACGCCTTTCCGGACTTCCGTATTTCGCACCACCTGAACACGTCCTCGGCATGGTGGATCCATCCGCTCCCGCTGGCCGGGCCCGTCAACATATTTCTAAGACATGCCCCAAACCGGCACCAAAAACGAAGAGGGCCCCGGGGCGAAAACCCCGGAAGCCCTGATTTTACTGGAGCTGATGGTGGGATTCGAACTCACGACCTGCGCATTACGAGAGATCGAAATGGCGGCAGGGCATGGGTAATAATGCATGGACACCGCGCCGCTGTAAATGGCGGCAATGGGGAAATCACGGTACCGGAAGGGCTTGGGCGACATGGTGGGCGACAGCACGACCCCCTGATTCTTTGCTGACATGAACCATGGTTCCACCTCAAAGCGCTCAAACCACTCCCACATGAGATAGGGGCCAGTCTCAAGAAATGCCCAAAAGTCACGGTCTGGAATCACAATGCTCGTTCCCCATCGTACCGCCAGTCGTTCATCCTTGCCACATTGCGCCTCAGTACGGTGGCCTCAAAACGTCATCATGAGGACCCACGTTTCGAAATTCTATCAGGTCCCCCTCGAAACGCAATGTGATTCGGATTGACATCGTGGGACTGATTTCCCAAACGTCGTTTGTGTCCTGAACCCTGTGCAGACGTAGCGAAGGGTGATTCGGGTCCGTGGTAACAAGCCGGAGGGCTTTGTCAACATGGCGCCGGAGACCCTGGGGGAGCTTCTTGTACCCCCGAAGGTATCTTGCGGTGAATTTGATCCTGTATTTCATTCCGACTCCATATCTCCAGCTTCGCGGTGAAGAAAACTTATGGCATCGTCGATGTTATCAAACGTGTGGACCCGTCCGGCGGCAATATCCTCATCGGCCTCTTTTTCGGCCTTTTGCCATTCCGGCGTCCAGTACCACGACTGATCGCCGTCATCGAAGAAGCCATCCCGTTGCAATCGCTCGACTAACCGGAGTTTTTGTTCCCGCGGCAAAGCTTCAAGTTCCTCGACCAATCGGTCAAGATCAGCAGCCACAACGAATCACCTCCATGGTTATTATACAGCCACATCCGCGAACAATCAATGTCCTCAGGGATTTGGTCCAGGGTGTCCGAGCATCATCCTGGGCTGGAATCTCCCCGGCACAAGCCGTCGCTGTGGTGCGGCGGGCCGTGAGGCCGTGCCGGGGAGGTGATGCCGATGGAGCTACACCTCGCCGTTCCGGTGGCCATGGCTTTGATTAGCATGTCTTGCCGTCAAATAATGCCAATCTGCGTACAGATCGGTACATCCTGTTCGCAGTGGTTATAGGCCATGAAAGAACCGTGAAAGCGAGTGCCCGTTACCGATCAAGTAAATGTCGATGAATACAAACGCGAACATGATCAGGATATCAGCTATACCATTGGTTCTGATTATTCCTCTGGGGTGCCACGCCGCGGGCATGAATGGGGCCACCCCACTGACGGTCAATCCGTCCAAAACGAGGTGGGTGACCGCGCCCAGGAATCCGGCCAAAGCCGATGCCGTAACCGGCAGGTCGAACTTGTAGGCTATGAAGCCGGTAAGGACGGCCATCAATAGACAGAACCAAACAGTATGGGCGATGGTTCTGTGCTTGACCGTCCCTTTCAGGGCAGCCGATACTGGCCACAAGCGCCTGCCCATGGTGCTACCCGGGCTGTCGATGTCCGGCTTGAGCCCGGCGATACCTCCGGCGATCATACCGATCAGCGGTACCGCCGGCGTGGTCAGGGCCCCGACCGCGGCTCCTAGAAACATGTGGGTTCGTCCAGTCATATAGTCCACTTACCGTGTGGGCCCAATGGTTCTGGTAAAAGTTCTGTAACCCAGGGCCGCCACGTGTTCGTGGAGGCGCCGGACCGCCGGGTACTCTCTGTGCCAGGAGCGACGGAGGGATGGATCAGATGGTTCCGGCCGCTTGCTTCTTTGGCTGATTGCGGTATAATATTCCCGGGAGGTGGTACTATTGTTCTTTGATGGTTTAGATAGCTTGGTTACTGGCGCAATAAGTAAGTGTTGGAAAACGGAAATAGATACCGAAACTCTTGTTGCTATATTAAGAGGCGACGAAAATGTCGAGGCGTGGCGGCCCCATGTCGGATTGTTTTTTTCGGAATT
>JAJYZD010000276.1 GCA_021800315.1 Bacillota bacterium
TCTTTTTCCCGCGCGGCACAAAAATGATCATCTCTTGCTCGCCGAAGTCGTAGACGATGGATCCGAATTGTTCGTCGTCGCCCTCCACCTCGACCGTTACGGGATGGTTGTAATCAAACCGCAAGTCGGCGAACTTTCTGGTCGCCGCCGCCGGTCTGAGGCTCCTCAAAAACCTGCCCAGGACCACGGTATTCCGCCCCTCTCGTCCCGGTACCGGGAGAATGCTCCGGCCCGCCCCTGTTATTTTACCATACGCCGGCATCCTTCGGCCAACCTGATTTCCCACTGTCCTTGAACATTTGTCCGGACCGCATTTCCCCCTCTTGTTGTTCACGCAAATTAATTCGTTTTGGCTATTGACAAACACCCGGAGATAGAATAGCTTTTTGGGTAAATATCATGGATCTATAACGAGGCGAGGAGGTGGCCGGCGCGCGAAGCCGGCAGGCCGCCGGAGGTGCGCCGGGCGATGATGAATCTAAGCAGCATCCTGGACCGCAATTGCGAGAGGATACCGAACCGGCCCGCCGTAGTCTGCGCCGAGGACGGACGGGTCTTTTCCCAGGCCGAATTCCGGGCCGAAGTGTGCCGTCTGGCCGGAGCCTTCCGCGACCTGGGCGTCGGTAAGGGAGACCGGGTAGCGCTGTTTCTGCCCAACGGTCCGGCCTATCTGGCGGCCTACTTCGCCGCGGTGCGCCTCGGCGCCGTGGCCACCCCGTTCAACATCCTGTTTCGCGGTCCGGAAATCCGCTACATCCTGAACGACTCCCGGGCCCGCATCCTGGTCGCCTCAAGGGATGAAGCCGCCGAGCGCCTGCCGGGCATAAGGGCGGACCTGCCCCACCTGGAAAAGGTGATAACGGTGGGAGGGACCTGGGAAGACAGCCTGGACTTCGACCGGCTTGGATCCTACCCCGGCGAACTGGCAGCCGTGGACTGCGCTCCCGGAGATCCGGTAACCATCCTCTACACTTCGGGAACCACCGGTCATCCCAAGGGCGCCTTCCTCACCCACCAAAACTTCCTTGCCAACGCAGCCTTGAACGCCTGCCCGGTGCTGCACATCAACGACCAGGACCTGTTCTTTACCGGAACGCCGTTTTGCCATATCTTCTTCGTTCTGACCGTGCTCGGTCCGCTCCACGCCGGGGCCGCCGTACTGACGGCCAGGCGCTTTACGGCGCCGAACGCGCTCAAGTACATCGCCGACTTCAAGGCCACCCACTTTGCCGGCGTGCCCACCATGTACATCTACATGCTGGAAGAGTTCAAGCCCGAAAAATACGATCTGTCGGCCTGGCGTTTCGCCCAGTCCGCCGGGGCCTCCATGCCGGCCGAATACATCAGGCGCATCGAGAATACCTTCGACGTCGGTTTCTGCGAGTGTTACGGCGCTACGGAAACCAGCTCCACCGTGACCTTCGGGCGCCTGGGCCACGGCAAGGCGGGATCGGTGGGCCCGGTCGCGCCGGGCTGGGCCGTCATCGTTGCGGACGGCCGCGGCAACGAGGTGCCCCGCGGCCAGGTGGGCGAACTGTGGGTCAAGGGACAGGGGTTGTTTTCCGGCTACTGGGAAAAACCCCATGACACCGAGGCCGCTTTCCGCGACGGGTGGTTCAAGACCGGCGACATGGGCCGGGTCGATGAAGACGGTTACTATTTCCTGGTGGACCGCAAGAACGACATGATCATCTCCGGCGGCTACAACGTCTATCCGCGGGAAGTGGAGGACGCCCTCTACGCCCACCCCGCGGTGTTCGAAGTTGTGGTCATCGGCCTGCCGGATCCGGTGCTGGGCGAGATCCCGGCCGCCTACGTCGTCCTCAAGCCCGGGGCCCAGGCCGACCCCGACGGGATCAAGGCTTTCTGCAAGGAAATGCTGGCCCCGTACAAGGCGCCGCGCCGGGTGGAATTTGTGGAGAGCCTGCCCAAGGGCCCCACGGGCAAAATCCTGAAGCGGATCGTCCGGGACCAAATCCTCTATCCGAACAGGAGCTAAGAGCGCGCCGCGTTTGCCATTGACAGTAACTCCCCGGCGGCCGTATAATTGTACCGGCCAAATTCACAAGCCCCGGCTGGGGGTGCCGCAAGGCTGAGAGAGAACGGTCTCAACCCTTTGAACCTGATGTGGTTAATTCCAACATAGGAAAGCAGGCAAGCGCCGGCATGATGCTTGCTTATCCTTGCGGATAAGCATTTTGGGTGATGGCGCCGCGGGTGAACCTGGCCGCCGCCAGGCGGTCCGGCGTAGTGCTCAGGCGGGTGCCGGGCCGGAAGGGAGAATAAGGTATTGAGAACGGACAGACCGGTTTTCAAGGGCATCTACGGCATCACCGCCGCCGGGCGCTCCCTGGGCCGCACCAACATCGACGTGGTGTCGCTCATGCTGGCGTGCGGCATCCGGATTATCCAGTACCGGGAAAAAGAAAAAAGCCTGGGCGAGATGTACGACGAATGCATGTCCCTTATGGCACTGATCAAGGATGCCGGAGGGTTCCTCATCGTCAACGATCATCCTTCCCTGGCCCTGGCCGTGGAGGCGGACGGCGTCCACATCGGCCAGGACGACCTGCCGCTTTCGGTGGTTAGAACATTGGTGGGGCCGGACATGATCATCGGCGTGTCCACCCACAGCCCTGTCCAGGCGCGGGCGGCCGTGGCCCAGGGCGCCGACTACATCGGGGTCGGGCCCATCTACCCCACCGCCACCAAGAAAGACGTCGTGGACGCCGTGGGGTTGCCCTACCTGGACTGGGTGGCCGCCAACATCAACCTGCCCTTCGTGGCCATCGGCGGCATCAAGGAGAGCAACCTGGGCGAAGTCGTGGCCCACGGGGCGTCCTGCGCCGCCCTGGTAACGGAGATAACGGAAACGTACGACATCCCGGCCATGATCATCCGCCTGCGGGCCATCATGAAGGCGGGCTCGACCACCACCTGCTCCGAGTAGATCCTGAGGCTTTCCGGCTGAAAGCCGGAGGTATGGAACTGGTCGGCACCACGCTTCAAACCGGTGGACGAAATCCGGACCATGCGCCGGAAAACCGCGCCGGGAGGGGAAGGGGAGAATCGGCAACCCGGAGTAGCCGTGATTCCCCGACCCCGGGAACGGGGTACGGCTGTTTTCCATTTTCTAACCGCCAGGTCTGATACCCCCCTCCTTTCCGGCGGACTTAGCATCTGCTTCTTCGGCTCCGACCCACCCTGCGGGCGGGTGCCCCCCTTTAGCCGACTTGCAGTGACCCACCTGCGGTGGGTACCCCGCAAACCCACCTGCTTTGGCAGGTGGTGGTTTAGTTCAAAAAAGATCTTGTGCTTGTCCCCAATCCTGTGGCATAATATACCACGAGAAGAGCGCGGGCGAAGACAACCCCGGAGGTGTCCAACCGCCGGAAAAGCCCGGGCGGTCCTTCCGACACGATACTCTGGCGGAGGCGGAAAACGCGTGGGAAGGTTAACGATTATCCAGGGAGGTGCGAGCCGGCGCCCGTCCGGCAAGAAAATGAAGGTGAAAGCTTTACTTTACAGCGACGGTTCGGAACGATCGCTGTCCGCGGCCATATACACGGCCGTCATGATGAAGGCCGATCCCACCATGGAGGTGACCGTGGTTACCATCACCAAGACGGGACCGGACGTATCCTGGGACGGCTGGTTTGACAGCACGGCGTTCGAAGGTATCGGCCAGGATATTCTGACCAGGACCAGGAAGATTTTTGAGGCGCGAAAGCTTGATGTCAGGACCATAGAGGAAATTGAAAACGACAAAATCGCCCGGCAGATCGTTGATTACGCCGACAAAGGCGGCTACAACATGATCATCATGAGAACGAAGGGGCCGTCCGAGTTGCGGGCCCTGTTCCAGGGTAGCCTGGCCTACGACGTCGTCCAGTTGTCCACGTGCCCCGTGCTCCTGGTCAGGAAACTGCCGGATGAGATGCTCGCCTGTCTTGAGGATTAGCGGAAATCTCAGCCGGCCGAACCCGGGTGCAGGATCCGGTGCACCAGCCGGCGCTTGGAAAACAAGCCCCGGGAAACCCAGGTCAGCAAACCCTCACGCCCCAATACAAGCCCGGTGATTTCCTTTTCCCCGTATCCGGCCCGGGAAAGGTCGTGTACCCGCTCGACCAACTCCAGGAGAAAGTTGCGCTTTGCGGCCAGCATCATGCGGCCGTCGGCCACGCGCCCGCGGTGGGCGCAGAAAAGAACCGAGAAATCCAGGCGGAGGACCTTTTCCAGGGAGGCCAGCATGAGCCCCAGATCCTCGTCGCGGTGGAGATAAACCAGGCGGTCGGCCAGGTAGAGATCGCCGGCGAACAGCCAGCCCTCGTTTTCCTCCAGGAGCGCGATGTGGTCGGGCGTGTGGCCGGGTGTTTCCACCACCTTGAGGCGCCGTTTTCCGGCCTCGATACAGGCCGGGGCGGGTTTTGTCGCCGCCGGCTCCGGAGCGCCCCAGACCACC
>JAJYZD010000277.1 GCA_021800315.1 Bacillota bacterium
CACGGTCGGCAGTTTGATTTGCACCGTGGCAGGGAGGTTATTGGTTATGATGCGGTGGACGGTGGGACTGCTGGCCCTGACCTTGAGCATGGGTCTGTTGTCCGGGTGCGGAGCGACTGGTACGGGGCCCGCGAAGCCGGCGGCGTTTAAAGTCGGTCTGGTTACCGACATGGGTGGATTGAACGACCATAGTTTCAACCACCTGGCCTACGTGGGACTGATGCAGGCTAAGAGGCAGCTCGGGGTTACCACCGCCGTGGCGCAGTCCCGGTCGGCTTCGGACTATGTGCCTTTTCTCAGTAGTTATGCTGAGCAAGGGTATAACCTGGTCATCGCGGTCGGATTCCTGATGCAGCAGGCTGTGCAACAGGTGGCCCAAAAGTACCCCCACACCAGGTTTATGATCATCGACGACGACGTTCCCGGTCCGAATATCGCCTCAGCGGTGTTCGACAGCCAACAGTGCGGCTACCTGGTGGGTCAACTGGCGGGTTTGGTCCAAGAAGACCACGCTTTGCCCCACATCAACAACTACAACACGTTGGGGGTGGTCGGCGGGATGGCCATTCCCCCGGTAGAGGCGTATATCGCGGGGTTTGAAGCCGGGGTAAAGTCGGTCGACCCGGCCGCCGAAATCCTGTTGAAGTACGCCGGGAACCTTGACAATCCCGGTAAGGGGTCGACCGTTGCCCAGACGATGATCGCCCGGCATGCCGACATCATCTTTCAATTAGCGGGCGGTAGCGGTCTTGGGGTGATCAAGGCGGCCAGGGAAGCCGGGGTATATGCCATCGGGTCGGATGACAACCAGAGCTATCTCGCCCCCGGCACGGTGATCACCAGCGCCGAAAAAGGGGTGAACGTGGCCGCTTTCGACATTATTAAAGAGACGCTCGACGGCCGTTTCAAGGCCGGATTGAACACCTTCGACCTCGCCAACAACGGTGTGGGTTACGCAACGCCGATTGCGGCCATTCCCAAAAGCATCGTGGACCGGGTCGAAAAGACGGCCCAGGCCGTCGAAGCCGGAAAAATCCAACCACCAGCCAAGCTTTCCGGAATACCCAATTAGAGCGGGGACGGCCGGCGGCATATAAACAGCAGGCGGGACATTTCCGGGTGGTCCCGGCGGTGTGTGGTGGAGGGAAACAAAAGACGTGAACTTACGCAATAAAACGCTGCTGGCCGTTAGTACGACGCTGGTCGGCCTGCTTGTCCTGCTGTACGTCGTTGTATCCTTTGTCCTGGTCAGCGGCTTTAACCGGGTCGAGAACAGGGACGGGCGCGGAAACGTGGAAAGGGTCCTGAACGCCGTTGGCGCGCAGGAGAATGCCTTGAGCCGGCTGGGTTACGATTGGAGCCAGTGGGACGCCAGCTTTCGCTTTGTACGGGGCGGCAATGCGGCCTTCGACGCTGCCTTCCGCCAGTCCAACCTGAATGAGGGATCCATCGCGAGCATCAGGGTCGACCTCATGATGTTCGTTCAACCCGGCGGACACGTCGTCTTCGGCACGGGGTTGGACGAGGGCAAAGGAGTGCTCACACCGGTTCCGGCAGGTATGGAACAACTGCTCGCGCCAAAAGGAATGCTGCTTCGTGATCCGCTGGGCGGCAAGCCGGTCAAGGGACTGGTCGTGCTTTCCGGGCGCGTTATGATGGTGGTTGCCCAACCCATTGTGCCGAGCAACGGACTTGGTCACGGCGACGGGGTTCTGATACTGGGACAGTATCTGGACCAGCGCCGGGTTGCCGCCCTGGAGAGCCAGACCAAATTCCCTTTAAGTCTCTACCCGGCGACCGCCCTGCCGGCGGAACTGGCCCCGGTGGCCGCTTCGCTCTCTTCCACGGCACCGGTTCTCCTCCGTGCGCTCAGCCCCACGGTCATGGAAGGCTACGGGATGCTTCCCGATATTTTCGGCCGGCCGGCAGCACTGCTCCGCATACGTATGGACCGTCCGGTGCATCAAGTGGCACTGGTCAGCCTCCACTACCTGCTTCTCGCCCTGGCGGCGGCCGGCATCGTCTTTCTGGTCCTGACCCTGGTGCTTCTGGAACGCCTGGTGCTGGCGCGTCTGGCCCGGCTCAGTTCCGGAGTGGGCGAGGTCCGGGCGGCGCGGGATCTGGACATGCGCCTCACGCTGCCGGGCCGGGACGAACTGGCGCGTCTGGCCGAAGACATTAACGCCATGCTGCAGGCGCTGAAGGACTCGGGGGATCGCGAGCAACAGCTGCGCCTGGAGGTCGAAGAACTGCGCATCGAGATTGACCAGGCCAAGAAGACGCGACAGGTAGCCGAGATTACCGGCACGGACTACTTCAAACGTCTGAGGGAACGGGCGGCCGGGTTGCGTCAGCGGATGGCCGCGGAAGGAGCGGACCCTGTTCCCTCCGGTTCTCCGTGAGCACCTTTCAACCCAATCCCAGTTATCGAGAGGATGTCATGTAATGTCAAGAATCGTTTGCGTACATTCGTTCCGGGGAGGCACGGGCAAGTCGAACACGACGGCCAACCTGGCGGCGACCATTGCGCGCCAGGGCCGGCGTGTGGGTATTGTCGACACCGACATTCAGTCCCCGGGCATTCACGTTCTGTTCAAACTGGATCCGGATACGATCGGGCACGTTTTGAACGACTACCTCTACGGCCGGTGCGCGATTGCTGACGCGGCTTACGACGTGAGCGACCGGCTGCGGGTACGACAGGGCGAAATCGCGGCGGTAAGCGGGGCATGCTTTCTGATCCCGTCGAGCATGCAGCCGGGCGAGATAGCCAGGATCCTGCGCGAAGGCTACGACGTAGAGCTTTTGAACGACGGTTACCGCGAGTTGATTCGCGAACTGGCTCTGGACTACCTGTTTATCGACACGCACCCTGGACTGAACGAGGAGACCCTCCTCTCCATCGCCCTGGCTGACGTGTTGCTCCTGGTCATGCGCCCGGACCGTCAGGATTTCCAGGGCACCGCGGTGATGGTGGAAGTGGCCCGCAACCTCGCGGTTCCCGCCATGTACCTGGTGGTAAACAAGGCCCTGCGTTCGCTCGACCTGAACGCGCTTAAGAGGCAGTGCGAGACGACGTACGGAGTCGAGGTGGCCGGGATCCTGCCTCTGTCGGAAGATGTGGCACGCCTGGCCAGCGAGGACGTCTTTTGCATCGCCTATCCGGAACACCAGGTGAGCCAGGAATACCGGGCCATCGCTGCACGGGTAGGATAGAAGGGAGACGGTACCGTGTCCGAAGGGCTCTTCCGCAAGGAAGCAATGAAAAAAGCATCATCGCCGGAACAACTCGATACCCTGGTGCACGTCACGAGCGTCGGGGGATGGATTGCCCTGGCCGGTGTGGGCGTCCTGGTCATCGCCGCCCTGGCGTGGGGCTTTTTCGGCCGGATGGAGACGAAGGTTCCGGGTGCCGGAGTGTTAGGGCGCTCGCCAAACGCCAATGGTGTCCCCCGGGAGGCGGTCCTCTACGTACCCGCCGACCTGGGGGTACAGATCAGACCGGGCATGGCGGTGGAACTCCTGCCGGTGTCGTATACCAGTCAACTGCACGGCTATATCGAGGGCCGGGTGCTATCCGTGGCGGGGAAGCCGGTATTGCCGTCCACTTTGCCGGGGGGTGCTGAAACCGCGATGATCCCGGCGGGCGCTCCGGTTACCGGGGTGAAGGTCGGACTCCTGTCCAATCCCCGCGCTCCGAACGAACTGTTGTGGTCTCTGGCGGGCCCCCTTGCGCCTGTTACCGCCGGAACGCCGGTTACCGGCAACGTGATTGTAAAATCGGAGCATCCGGTCCAGTTGTTGATTCCGGTTCAATAAGGTCATAGGTGGAGGGATTTCCAAAGGTGGCGCCTGAAACGAAAGACCGCGGCAGATTGGGGCGGGGCCGCCTGGTGCGCACTCCGACCGTTATCCAGATGGAGGCTGTGGAGTGCGGGGCTGCGGCCCTGGGCATCGTACTCGCCTATTTCGGGCGGCGCGTGCCGCTTGAAGAGTTGCGTGCCGCTTGCGGAGTATCACGGGACGGCAGCAAAGCCTTGAACGTGGTCAAGGCGGCGCGTGGTTACGGCCTGACGGCCAAAGCGTTCCGCATGGAACCGGAGGATCTCCGTTCACTTAAACTGCCCCTAATCGTCTTCTGGGAGCTGAACCACTTCCTCGTGGTCGAGGGCTTCGGACGGGACCGGGTCTACCTGAACGATCCGGCCTGTGGTCCGCGTACGGTATCCAACGAGGAGTTCGATCAATCCTTTACCGGCATCGTTCTGACGTTCGAGCCCGGTCCCGACTTTCGCCGGGGCGGCAGGCAGCAGGGTTTGGTGCCCGCGCTCGGCCACCGTTTGGGACGGTCCAGGGCGGCTCTGGCCTATGTGGTTCTCGCCGGTCTCCTGCTCGTCATTCCCGGTCTGGCTCTGCCGACCTTTACCCAGGT
>JAJYZD010000278.1 GCA_021800315.1 Bacillota bacterium
TGAAGAAGGCCCGCCATCCCCTGCTGGCCGCCCCTGTGCCGGTGGACCTGCAACTGGGTCAGGATTACCATACCCTGATCATCACCGGACCCAATACCGGCGGCAAGACCGTATCCCTGAAAACGGCCGGCCTCCTGGTCCTCCTGCATCAGGCCGGCCTGCACCTGCCCGTGGCCCCGGGCAGCCGCCTGGGGGTTTTCCGGCGGGTTTTCGCCGACATCGGCGACGAGCAGAGCATCGAGGAATCCCTGTCGTCCTTTTCCTCGCACCTGAAGAACATCACCGCCATCATGGCCGGGGCGGACGAAGAGAGCCTGGTCCTTCTGGACGAACTGGGCGGGGGCACCGACCCGGTGGAGGGCTCGGCCCTGGCCCAGGCCATCCTCGAAGAGCTGGGGCGCCGGCGGGTGAGGACGGTGGCCACCACCCATTACAGCCAGTTGAAGGACTTCGCCCTGGAGAGTCCGGGAGTGGCCGTGGCCGGCATGGCCTTCGACCGGGAGACTTTTTCGCCCGTCTACCGTCTGGTGACCGGCCGGCCCGGCCGCAGCTACGCCCTGGAAATGGCGCGCAAGATCGGCCTTGACCCGGCCCTGGTGGAGCGGGCCAGGGATTTCCTGCCGGCCGGGCATTTGGTCACGGGAGAACTGCTGGCGCGGCTGGAAGCGGACCTGGAGAAGGCCCGCAGCGCCAGGGAGGAAGCCGAGGCCCGGCTGTCTCTGGCTTCCCGGGACGCCGAAGCCTACCAGGCCCTGTTGGCCGAGGTCAAGGCCAAGAAGAAGGAAGTCCTGGACCGGGCCAGGGAAGAGGCCCAGGTGCTGGTCCGGGAGGCCAGGCGGGAGACCAGGACCATCATGGAGGAACTGCGCAACGGGCGGAAGGTGCAAGCGGCCCGCGAGCGCGGGGAGGCCTTGGAGAAGGCCAGGCGGGCCCTGGCCGTGGTCGACCGCAAGACTTCGATCTTGCGGGAAGATGAGGATCGTCCGGGCAACCCGGTCACCGACCCAGTTCCCGGGCAGGAGGTCTTCTTGGCCCGCTGGGGCCAGCGGGCCGTGGTGCTCGAGGTGGTGGACGATTCCACCGTGCGGGTCCAGGTGGGGGCGGTCAAGCTGAACGTGCCCGGGCGGGAACTGGAGTCGGTGGGACGACCCACCCGGGGAGGGGGGTCCGGGCCGGTCCGGGAACGGCCAATCATGCCGGTCAGCCCGGAGGTTCACCTTCAGCTTGACATGCGGGGAATGCGGGCGGCGGACGCCCTGATGGAAATGGAAAAGTACCTCGACGACGCGCTCCTGGCGGGATTGCCCAGGGTATACCTGATCCACGGCAAGGGTACCGGCGCCCTGCGGGCGGCGGTGCAGCAGGAATTGCGGGAGCATCCGGCGGTGCGCCGTTTTCGTCTCGGGGAGGCCGGGGAGGGGGGCACCGGCGTCACGGTGGTGGAACTGGGCGGGGAAGGGTGAGGGGAAACTCCGGATCAAGTGGGTTCAGGTAATGGCGGATCGGTCGAAGCGGTTTTGTCCGGAGGGGGGCCTTGCTGCGTTCGGCGGTTTGGGGGCAGGTAGCGCGGTCCTTGCCGCTACGCCGTCTCCATGGCCAGGCGCCCGATGGCAAAGGCGCGGGCATTGAGATCCCGGAGATTCTCCGGCACTGCCGCCGTTACGGCTTCCAGGAGTTGGTCCGGTTCAAAGGGCAGGCCGGGCAGGGTGGAGAGCGCCCCCAGAATGATCATGTTCCCGGTTTTGGGATGACCGGCCCGGCGGGACAATTCGTCGACATCCAGGAAATAGACCTTGGCTTGTTGTCTCAGGTGGCCGATCAACGCGTCTTTACCGTAGGTGGAAAGCCCCAACTGGACCGAAACGGGAATGATGGCGGCGGTGCTGGCGATGACGGTTCCGCCCGGTTTCAGTTTGATCAACCCGCGTACGGTTTCCGCCGGTTCGAATCCCAGCAGGAAAGCGGCCCCGTAGTCAGGGATGATGGCGCCGAAAAGTTCATCGCCCATACGGACATGACTGGTTACCGGGCCTTCCCGCTGGGCCATGCCGATAACCTCCGAGGTGCGGACTGAAAGGCCCCTGTCCATGGCTGCCCGGGCCAACACCCGGGAGGCCAGCACCGATCCCTGGCCGCCGACCCCGCTGATGACGATATCCAGTTTCATCCCTGTTCACTCTCCCCAATCGCTCCCGCCGGGCAGATCCGGGCGCACACGCCGCAGCCGAAACAGTTGCGGGTAATATAGGGAACTCCGTTCGTCCGGCCCATGGCCGGGCACCCCAGGTCTTCGATGCAGGTGCCGCACTGCACGCAGTTTTCCTGGTTGACCATGTAGGGAGCACCTTTTTTGACCAAACTCACGCACTCGCGTTTCATGATCACCACGGACGGACCGGGATGACGTAGCGCTTCCCCGGCTATTTCCCCCGCCGCTTTCAGGTCGTACGGGTCTATCTCGCGCACGTAATCCACTCCGCACGCCCGCACCAGATTAGCGATATCGAGGCGGGTTGCGGCCGGCCCCATGGCGGTCCGGTCCAAGCCGGGATGGGGCTGATGACCGGTCATGGCGGTGGTGCGGTTGTCCAGGACTACCACCGTGATGTTGGCCCGGTTGTAAACGGCGTTAATCAGCCCGGGAATGCCGGTATGGAAGAAGGTAGAGTCGCCCAGGAAGGCTACCTGCCTGCGCTCCGGTTCTACGCGGTTCAACCCGGTGGCGATGGTGATACTGGCTCCCATGCAAAGGCAGGTGTCCAACGCGTTCAAAGGAGGGATGGCCCCCAGGGTGTAGCAGCCGATGTCTCCGGTAAATATGGCTTCCGTTCCCTTGGCCGCATCCTTGAAGATGTAGAAGGAAGCCCGATGCGGGCAGCCGGCGCAAAGAACGGGGGTACGCAGGGGCAACTCCGGCAGGCCGGTAGTTTTGGGCCCTGCTTTCTTCCGTCCGCTGTACTCTTCAAATATGCCTTTAACTATGTCGACGTTCAATTCACCCTCCCGCGGTACCAGGCGGTCGTGCTTGCCCGAGACCCGCACCGGCGCCTGGTCGTGCCAGGCCAGGGCGATGACCTGATCCTCCACCACCGGCTCTTGCTCTTCGATCACCAGTATCCTGTTGGCGCGCCGGAGGAGTTCCCGGACCACGCCGTGCGGCAGGGGGTAAGGGGTGCCGATTTTGAGGATGGAGGCTTTCAGGCCGGACAGACTTAGTGCCTCGCGGACGTAATTGTAGCTTACCCCGCAGGCGATAATCCCGACATCCGATGCTTCGTCGATCAGCAACTCGTTAAAGGGGGAGTGTTCGAATATGGACCGTGCCTCTTCCTGCTGCCGGTTCAGCCAGGGGTGCTTGCGGGCGCTCAGGCTGGGAAAAATAACCCAGTTGGGACTTCTGGCGAAACCGGACGCCGGACGGGGCACACCCGGCTCGTCAGCTATCTCCACGTCCTGGCAGGCGTGACAGGTTCGGGTGGTAGGTCGCAGGATCACCGGCAGGAGCAGCCTTTCCGAGAGTTCAAAAGCGTATTTGGCCATTTCCCCGGCCTCCCTGGGGGTGGCCGGGTCCAGGACCGGCAGCTTGGCGAACTGGGCGAACTTGCGGGTGTCCTGCTCGGTTTGGGAACTGTGCGGCCCGGGATCGTCCGCCACCGCCAGCACCAGACCGCCCTTTACACCAATGTACGCGAGGCTCATCAAGGGGTCGCAGGCCACGTTCAGGCCCACCTGTTTCATGGTGACCATAGCCCGCGCCCCGGCGTATGCAGCTCCGGCGGCCACTTCCAGGGCTACCTTCTCATTGACGGACCATTCCGCGTAAAATCCCTTGTCCCTGGCCATGGCGGCCAGGGTTGCCAAGATCTCGGAAGATGGAGTGCCGGGATAAGCGGCGGCCACCTGAACGCCTGCTTCCACGGCGCCGTAGGCGATGGCTTCATTGCCCATCAATAACTTTAAGCTCAAGATCCTTACCCCCGTAACGTTGGCGGGTCGTTCATCTCCGGCGCCAACGATCTCCCCGATCGACGTTGTCGGAAAAGGCCTCTTCAAATAAAAACCGGTACTTAAACGAGTACCGGGCACTAACCAGAAATCCGCTCATCTTGGCTATACGGCTCAAATAAACTCTGCTCTTGGCGGGACCCCGCCTATTAACTTGCTATTACCTTATCACCGCCAAAGCCCGGTTGTCAAGGCTCTGTTTAAGATGTCAGGCCTGACGAATGAAATTCCGGTGGGGCAGGCCGGGGCGGTTTCGGGACCGGGCTGGCTGGCATAACAATCCTGGTCATACATGAAATGGATTTTGATAAAAAGTAGGACGGATTTAAGCGGGTTAAGACTGTTGAGGAGGGGTATTCCTTTGTAAAAGTGGGCATAGATACTCGGCCCGGCCCAATACATCCGCTGAAAGG